>JAIPFY010000086.1 GCA_021736385.1 Spirochaetia bacterium
ATTTCTACCGGCAGATCCTCTCACGCTCCCCGTCTGACCTCACGGGTATTCAGTACCTGTGCTTCGGCTGGGGAGACCGGGCCTTCTACCCGGGGACGCCCACCATCGAGAACCTCGATCTGAAGATGACCCTCACCGCCCTGTTCACCCCTACCCCCGCAGCTATCGGGATCACCTGGTACCATAACCGCCTGATCGAATCAGATTCGGTCCGACATCTGGTCCTTGACGCCGAGCAGGTCGATCAGATGTACCAGTTCATCATCTCCTATGCCAGAATCCCCGACGGCAGCCTGAAGCCCATCGAGCAGGACATGGTCGCACAGGGATACGGGAGTATCCTGTTCCTCGAGGCACAGGGGACCTACTCCTTCCTCTACACCTGCAACAACTGGACGAACGATGTCCTGAAGGCTGCAGGGGCTGAGACATCCCTGTGGACCCCGACCGTGTGGGGTGTGGGACCCTGAAAGATCATCTGCCGGTAACACCGGTTACCGACCCTGCAGCTCATAGGTGACTATCTTAGCTCCAGAGGCTGTACTTCGACGGTACAGCGGGTGATAATACCAGTAGTGAAGATGAATAAGGAGTCGTACCATGAGTGAGTTCTTTGGAAGATCCGATAAGCAGGAACAGTTGAAGCAGATCGTACTGGCCCTGCATGCAGGCAAGAGTGTACCTGAACTGAAAGAGGAGTTCTCCGAGATCCTCAAGGGGCTGAGCGCCGAGGAGATCGCGATGATGGAGCAGTCGCTCATAGACGAAGGTTTCGGTGTGGAATCGATCATGAGTCTGTGCGATGTGCACGTAGAAGTCTTCGAGGATGAGCTGAAGAAACAGAAGGATGAGCATATGCTTCCCGGTCATCCCATCTACACCTACAGGGAAGAGAACAGGGAACTGGAAAGACGGCTGAAACAGTTCGAATCGGCGGTCAAGAACATCAAGAAAGATGAGCAGGCACGAAAAGAGGCTCTTACCCTGCTTGATGATATCAAGCAGATAGAGAAGCACTACCAGAGGAAGGAGAACCAGCTCTTTGCGAAACTCGAAGAGGTCGGGTTCACCGGACCGACTTCGGTCATGTGGGGAAAGCATGATGAGGTACGGGATGCCATGAAAGCCTGCAGAGAGGCACTGAACACCGAAGCAGATCCCAAGGTGATCAAGAAAGCAGGATCTGCGATGATCAAGGGGATGAAGAACATGATCTTCATGGAAGAGAAGATCCTCTTTCCCACCTCGATCAAGAAACTCGATCCGATCACCTGGGCCCACATCCACGCCGAAGAACCAGAGATCGGATTCTCCTGGATACGACCGGGGAGCACCTGGGATCCCGGGATCGCGATTCGACGGTCGGTACGGGGAGAGATCCCAACCTCATCACAGGGCGTACTGGATCCTGATGAACCGACGATCCCCCTTGATGAGGGAGCTCTAACCAACAAGCAGCTGAACCTCATGCTCAAGCGGCTGCCGTTCGATATCACCTATGTGGATGATCAGGACACAGTCCGCTACTACTCTGCCACCGATGACCGTATCTTCCCCCGTACCCCGGCCATCATCGGAAGGGCCGTGGAGAAGTGCCACCCGCCCAAGAGTGTTCATGTCGTACAAAAGATCGTGGAATCCTTCAGGAACAGGGAGAAGGACAAAGCCATGTTCTGGCTGAACTTCGGGGGCAGGAAGGTCATGATCACCTATTACCCGATCTTTGATGAACAGGGCTCATACGCCGGTGTCATCGAAGTCTCCCAGGATATCACCGAGATCCAGCAGCTCGAAGGTGAACACCGTCTGCTTGACTGGTAGGGACCAGACCGTACTTCACCCGGAAGAGCATCAGCAGTCGGCTGATGCTCTTCTGTGCACCTGTACCGCAGCCCGGTCACCTCATACCCCGACGTGACCAGCAGCGCTGCTGCTGCAGAGTCACCCACGCCGTTCGTGCTTCACCGGCATGCTCTCACCCATCATGAACCTCCTGCGCTCCTTCAGCTCTCCTGCTGCCCGGGGATCCTTCCTGCTGCAGCCGCATGCGGTGAATCACCCCACTGGTCAAAGCCCACATCCCTGCCGAGAGACTGGATACGCCTGAGCAGACAGGTGCTGCAGTCCTGGGAGCTCTCTTCGAGACACGGTTTGCCTGCATAGAGCTGATAGCCTTTTCTCACCTCCACCGGGGTCAGGTTCGGCATGGTGACATTCGCCCCATAGGAGAGCCCCTGCTCTCTTCCGTCAGGAGCGATAGCCTGCAGGGCGGTGGTAGCGGCAATGTTCACATCCTTGAGTGCCAGACGTACTGCAGCGATCATGTTCAGCGAGAGCTGCAGCAGCGGCCCTCGCTCCATCATCCCCAGTTCCGCCATGGCTGAATCAGGATGCACGATATACGGGCCCATACCGATCATGTCGATATCCTGCTCGGCAAAGAAGGCGATATCATCGGCGAGCATCTCGAGCGTCTGTCCGGGGATGCCGATCATGACCCCGGTCCCCACCTGATAGCCGATCTCCCTGAGGGACTGCAGACAGGCGATCCGGGAAGAGAGAGTCTGTGCAGGAGGATGGATCCTGCCAAAGAGCTCTTCATCGGTCGTCTCGATACGCAGCAGATACCGATGTGCCCCCGCCCGATAGAGTCGTTCATAGGTCTGCGGGGACTGCTGCCCGATCCCGAGGGTTATACCCAGCCCCGCAGGCAGACGATCACTGACCGTCCGCTGCTTGATCGTACGTATCACCGATTCGGTGAAGGCGATGAACTCTTCATCCTGTCGTTCTCCCGACTGCAGCACCACTGATCCATAGCCCTGATCGGCACACCAGATGGCTGTTTCCGTGATCTGCTCACGACTCAGCCGGTACCGCGGCACATCGAGGACGTTACTCCTGCGAATACCGCAGTAGCAGCAGTCCATGGTACATATGTTCGAGAACTCGATGATCCCCCGGTAATAGACCAGGTCACCGACATGTCTGCGCATCACCTGATTCGCAGCCTCTTTGAGCAACGGAGCCTGGTCGGCACCACAGGAGAGTATCCTGACAAGATCCTGCCTGCTCAGCTGCTGCTCAGCGACGATCTGTCCCAGTTCTTCGATCATGGCCCCTCCAGCTAGAAATAGAGATCCCGTGCCCCGTCGCAGGTCCTCTGGTAATAGTCCTCAAGAGTTGGGAACATCTTTGGATTGGTGAGCCTCACCTCTTCGATCTCCTTTCTGATCAGCGGTTCTGCGATCTCCCGGGTCTCATCAGATGCGAAATCATCAAGCCACTCACGATAGGTGATGATCGCATTGAGTTTGCAGAACTGTCCCTCGAAACCGCACTTGAGCAGATCCATGATCTTCGTCCCGGTCCTGCCGCAGCGGTACCCGGCGGTACAGAAGGAGGTGATGTACCCCTGCTGTGCCATCTCCCTGACCACTTCATCGAGAGATCGGGAATCACCGATGACGAACTGCTGGCGGGAGCTCTCCTGCTCTTTATGCTTCCTGCTGTAGGCCCCGAGACCGATCTTCGTCGATGCATCGGTCTGGGTGATCCCCATGGGCAGGATCTTACGCCGCAGGTCGGCATCCTCCCGGGCAGTGAGGATCATCCCGGTATAGGGGACTGCAAGACGAAGGGTGAGGACAGCATGTTTGAAATCATCATCACCTACGAGATAGGCGGAATCAGTCGCGAGCGGTGCATTGTGAGCCGGTTCCAGCCGCGGGAAGGAGATGGTATGCGGCCCCACCCCGTAGCGCTGCTCCAGCTCATGAGTATGGTAGATCAGCCCCATGACCTCGAACCTCCAGTCATACAGACCGAACAGTGCCCCGATGCCGACATCATCGATCCCTGCATCGAAGGCACGATGCATGCTGTAGAGTCTCCAGTCGTAGTTGCCCTTGAGCGTATGGGCCGGATGCACTTCCGTGTAGGTCTTCTTATGATAGGTCTCCTGGAAGACCTGAAAGGTCCCGATACCCACCTCTTTGAGTTTCCTGAGATCCTCTATGGACATGGGAGCTGCATTGATGTTCACCCTCCTGATCTGTCCGACTCCCTTCCTGGTCTTGAACACACAGTCGTATACCTCACGAACCGTATCGACGATGTAATCGACATCAGAATCGGGATGTTCCCCATAGACGACGATCAACCGCTTGTGACCGATCTCTCCTGCAAGGGTCTGCACCTCTCTTCGCAGCTCATCCATCGGGACGATCCTCCGCTCCATCTCCCCGTTCTCGGTACTGAAGCTGCAGTACTTGCACCCGTTGACACACTTGCTGCTCAGATAGAGCGGTGCGAAGGTCACGATACGGTTATCATAGACCTTCTTCTTGATTGCAGCGGCCGTCTGCTCCATCTCCCTGATCAACTGCGGGTCCTGCACATGCAGCAGAGCTGCAGTCTCACGGGGTGTGAGGGTCTCGATGCGCAGCGACTTCGCCATGATCTCTCTGATATACTCAGCCGAAGCATGCTGCCCGGAGGCAAGGTCCGCTTCGATCTGCTGCTCATCGATGAAATCAGACCCGTCCTCTCTCAGGTATCTGGAGATCTGATCAGGTTTGATCCGCTGTGCTATCCACTCGTTCACTGACACACTCATATATGCTTCCTTTCGCTCTATTTCTCTTCCCAGGCCGCAACGGCTCCGGGAAACGGTGTGATGATCCGCTGTGCCATACCATGCATATGGGCTATGCAGATCCCATAGTTCGTCACAGGAACACCGGCTTCCCGGGCGAGCTCTATCCTCAGGAGCATCTCTCTTCGTGTGAGCATGCAGGCCCCGCAGTGGATCACCAGAGCATACTCATGCAGATTCTCAGGATAGTCCCTTCCGCTGTACATATCGATCCGGGGCGCGAATCCAAGAAATGCTTTCAACCATGCAGGGATCTTCACCCTGCCTATATCATCATCCATCGCATGATGGGAACAGGCCTCTGAGATGAGGATCCTGTCCTCAGGTCCGAGGTGATCGAGTACCGCAGCCCCCCGGACCTGTTCGAGCAGGTCCCCTTTGTATCTGCAGAAGAGGGTGGAGAAGGTGGTGCAGGGGATCTCCTCGGGAGTCGTCTTCACCATCAGATCCACCACCTGCGAATCACAGATGACCAGATCAGGCGGCTTGATGCAGTTCTTCAGCGCCTGTTCGTACTGGTGTTCTTTGACCACCGTCACCCAGGCATCTGCATCGAGGATATCGCGAATGGCCTGTACCTGCGGCAGGATCAGCCGTCCCTTGGGAGCTTCTATATCGATGGGAGTGATGCAGAGCACCTGAGCTCCGGAGGGTATGAGGTCCCCGAGCAGGGGAGGCGGCGAGAGATACTCCTCAGGGAGGATCCCCAGGAGCATCTGCTTGAAGGTGTTGATCGAGCTGTTGCGCGTCTGCTGATCGAGGGGGTTGCAGGGGATCAGGCAGCTGGTGGCAGCAGCCGTGCGGACCTGCTCAAGAAAGGTTTCGGTGACCGGGTGCAGATCGACCTTGCTGATCATCACGATCAGAGGAATCGAAACCTCTGAGATCATGCGGACCAGCAGATCCTCATACTCTCCCCAGATGCCTGATTCAACCACCAGGACGGCAACATCCGCACGACGGAAGACCTTCTGTGTCCGGGCTACCCGCTTCTCTCCGAGTGCTGAACAGTCATCGATGCCTGCCGTATCAAGAAAGACCACAGGCCCGATCGGCAGCAGCTCCATGCTCTTCTCCACCACATCGGTGGTCGTCCCATGAACCTCTGAGGTGATCGACACCTGCTGGCCTGCGATCATGTTCAGGATGCTTGACTTCCCTGCGTTGGTCCTGCCGAAGAGTCCGATCTGGACCCGCAATGATCTTGGAGTTCTGGTCATACGACAGCCTATCGCCTGGAGAGGTTGGACTTGACCGATACGCCCGGGAGGGACCCGAGTCTGCCGGTAAGACTGCCGAGAGCATCGGTGGTGGTATCGACGATCAGGGTGATCACCGAGACACTCTTCTCTTTGTAGGGGACTCCTGTCCTGCAGATGATCTGATCACCGAACTCTGAGAGCAGATGATTCACCGCCTCCGCACTCTGTTCCCGCTGTTCGATGATGATGCCGACGAATCCGAGTCTGGTTTCCATAGATACCTCCGGGTGTTGGTCACCTGCAGAGGCAAGGGCATAAAAAAACGATCATACATCTCTGCACGACCGTGAATCTCTGTATCATCCTATAGAAACCGAATACTACAGCTCAGATACCACCATGCAGCTGTTCCCAGCCTTATGATCATATCTCTACCGACTATTCCGGAGTTGATCTCATATATGAATCATGCAGGATTCCCTTAGTGCAGGCTTCTGCCCTTGCCGCAGGATCTGTTGTTCCCCAATACCTTAGCAAAGAGTCCATCTGATGTAAAGAGGTAGATCAATATGTATCGATATATTTTTATATTCAAAAGCATGACTGTACCGTCAGATCCGATCCTGCCGATCGTTTGATGCAGATAAGCAGCTATTTATTGAGCAGTATCCACCGTTTTACGGTACAATGGAACAAGGTGACGACGCACAAGGAGGATCACAGCATGCTGACACATACCAGAAGAGCTGTTCATCGGGTATCGAAGAAATCAGGGATGGCCCCGGGATCGCTGGTCCACATCGGGGAGACCTACCTCGAGACCCCCATTCTCGATGTCCACCGGTACACCCGGGAGACTGCAGAACATACGATCCTCGCAGGTACCGATGAGATCCCGGCGATACTCGAGCGTGATGCGAACGATATCGTCTGGCTCAACATCACCGGGCTCAGCGATGCGAAGACGATCAGAGAGATCGGCAGACACCTGCACATCCACCCGCTCTCCCTTGAAGATATCATGAATACCTCCCAGCGGCCGAAGGTGGAACAGTATCCCGATCAGCTGCTGGTGATCCTGAAGATGGTGGATGTGGGGAAAGACGGTCTGCCCACCTATGAGCAGATCAGTCTGATCATAGGGGATGGGTACGCACTCTCATTCCAGGAGCGCCCCGGTGATGTCTTCGACCCGATCCGTACCCGGATCCTGCAGGGGACCGGGATCATCAGGAAGATGAACTCCGATTATCTTGCCTATACCCTGATCGATTCGGTCATAGACCGCTACTATGCGGTCCTCGAGCAGCTCTACGAGAAGATCGAAGCCATCGAGGAACGCATCGATACCGACTACTCACAGAACCTCTTCGTACAGATCAATGCGCTGCGCAAGGAGATCATCTTCCTGCGCAAGTCCATCTGGCCGATGAGAGAGGCGACCTCCTCCATCCTCCGTGACGATGTACGCCATCTTGATGAATCGGTCATCCCCTACTATCGCGATATCTACGACCATGTCATCCAGGTCATGGATCAGATCGAGACCTGCAGGGAGATCATCTCAGCGGTCTCAGACTCCTATATGAGCAGTCTGAGCAACAATATGAACGGTGTGATGAAGATCCTCACCCTCATCTCCACCATCTTCATCCCCCTCTCCTTCGTCGCGGGTCTCTACGGCATGAACTTCGTCAACATGCCGGAACTGCAGCTTGCATGGGGGTATTTCGCAATCCTGGGAGTGATGGCTGCTATCGGTATGGGGATGTTGATCTTCTTCAAACGGAAGGGCTGGTTCTAGAAGCCGCTCATTTTGCGGTGATGGTGAACTGCAGGGTGTCGCTGTAGGTACCAGCAGCTACCCCGACAGGCTGGCTATACTTGATCTTCATGACCTTGGTCACCCCTTCAGGACCCGTTGGTCCATCGGCATCGGTGATGGTATAGACCAGATCACCCGACCAGAAACCTCCTGTCCAGGTGATGCCCACATCCCCGACATTGTTGTTGTACTGCAGTTCATAGAGGATCACATCATTGAAGGTCGGATCGGTATGGCGGAGACGGAAGTTGTTCAGAGCACTCATGGTCACCGTATAGCCGGTGGGTGAGTTGCTCCTCTCCACCAGAGAGCCGATCGGTTCATACCCGTCGGTGCTCCGGGAGAGATCTATGATCGCCGTCCCCGGCTGGGTCGTGTTGATCACGGTGATGGAACTCATATCGGGGATGGACCCCCTCATCTCGACAGAGGCACTTTCAGCTGCGCCCAGAAGCGTAGCTGATGAGAGGATAAGCAGCAGAATCATCAGCAGTGAATACTTCAAGTGTCTCATATACAGCGTCTCCCCTCCTTGTTAAGTACCTTATACACAGTAAACTATACACATAACTGAGGCAGAAGACAAGGGGCAGTGCCCCCTGTTGCCTCAGCTATTCACATCTGACCGGGAGAAGGGACTTTGAGACAGTCCCTTCAGGGTCTGCCTCCGGGATCAACGGGCGAGGGCGAAGATCTTGAGCATATCGTCTCTTCCGAGCTTCACGAAGTTACCGACACTCTTCGTACCTGATGCCGAGCCTTTATCAGCCATCTCCTCGAAGGAGGACTCATCGATCCCGGCTTCACTGAGCCGTACCGGTACCCCCATCCTCCTGAAATGCGACTCCAGTCGGTAGATCCCCTCTGTGACGGTCTGGATCGGATCGTTGATATCCAGTTCCACATCCATGACCATGACGGCGAATCTGACGAACCGTTCGATATCATGGGTATATACATACTTCATCCATGCAGGGATGATGATCGCCAGTCCTGCCCCATGTGCTATATCGAACTTGCCGCTGAGCTCATGTTCGATATCATGTGAGGCCCAGTCGCCGATCCTTCCGGTATCGAGCAGGTTGTTATGGGCTATCGTCCCGGTCCACATCACCTCAGCCCAGGTGTCATAGTCATCAGGATGCTCAAGCAGCCTCGGAGCCTGTCGAATGACCGTCCTCATCGCCCCTTCGAGCAGATGATCGGTAAGATCCACATGGGTGACGTTGGTGAAGTAGCGTTCGATCATATGGGCCAGGATGTCGGTAGTCCCGCAGGCTATCTGGTAGGCGGGCAGCGTGACAGCCAGTTCCGGGTTGAGGATGGAGAAGACCGGGTAGCTGTGAGAGGAGTTGAACGCTCGTTTGTACCCGCCCTCTTCCTGCGTGATCACACTGCCGGGACTCGACTCACTCCCTGCTGCGGGGATCGTGAGGATGACCGCTACCGGCAGGGACCCCTTGGGTTCCTGCTTACCGGTGAAGAAGTCCCATACATCGCCGCTGTAGACAGCTCCCACCCCGATGGCCTTGGCTGAATCGATGACACTGCCGCCGCCTACCGCAAGGATCAGATCGATACTGTGCAGCTTGCACAGCTCGATCCCTTCTCTGACCAGAGAGAGTCTGGGATTCGGCTTCACCCCGGAGAGTTCGATGACCTCGAGCCCTGCAGCTTCGAGAGAGGCCGTGACCCGGTCATAGAGACCGGTCTGCTTGATGCTTCCTCCGCCGTAGTGCAGAAGGACCTTCTTCCCGTATGCCGCAGCCTCCTTCCCGACCTGCTGCTCAGTCTCTGTACCGAAGATGATCTTCGTGGGATTGCGAAATTCAAAATTGATCATATGCCATTCCTTTTCGTGTATGCTTCGTTCATGCAGGTCTCCCTGCAGCCTATTGATCGAATATACTCAAAAAATCATCAGGAGACAAACGGAAAGGGAGAGCGGAGAACTGCCTGTCCGCTGAGCGGGCAGATGATACCCAAACTGCTGCAGGGTGGGACGATCGAGCGATTTCTCCGGGACGCACCCCCGATGATACCGTATCGGTCTCATACCACTCCTTTCCATGATTTACAGCCCCGGCACCTTGCACTCCTGCCTTCCGGGGATCTATACTACGAAGTATCACACGTGCTTACCATAAGGAATCCTTCATGATATCGATCGGTTCATACAACACACTCACCGTAACATCCGTCCAGCCGAAGGAGTATCTGCTCGATGGTGGGAATCAGGATATATCACTGCCGCGGTATGAGCAGAAGAAGGCCCTCAAGGTCGGGGAGAAGATCACCGTATTCATCTACAACGACCAGAAGGGCAGTCTGAAAGCCACCACACACAAGCCGTACGCACAGGTCGGACAGTTCGCCGTCCTGACGGTCAAGGATGTACTCGATTTCGGGGCATTCCTGGACTGGGGTATCCAGAAGGACCTGTTCCTGCCGACCAAACATCAGAAGCGTGAGTATGAGGCAGGGGAGTTCGCCCTCGTACGACTCATCCTCGATCATGAGCAGGAAGGGGTTCTGGGGACCACCTTCATCGAAGACTATATCTCCTATGAGCCTGTTGACCTTGAAGTCGGGTCCAGAGTGGAGATGCTCATCATCGGTGAATCGAAACTCGGGGCGAATGTCATCGTGAACGACCGCTACCGCGGCATCATCTTCCGAAGCGATACGAGCCAGCCGCTGGTACGGGGAGAGCGGATCCCCGGCTATGTCAAACAGATCAGGGAGGACGGGAAACTTGACTGCTCGCTCAAGCCCATCGGATTCATCCCGGCGCTGCAGGAGAACCAGCAGATCATCCTGCAGTCGCTTGAAGATCATGGCGGGGTCCTGCACCTGCATGATAAGAGTTCTGCTGATGAGGTGAGAAATGAGCTGCATATGAGCAAGAAACAGTTCAAGGCAGCGATCGGCTCTCTCTATCGGGAAAAGCGGATTCGGATCCTGAAAGATCACATAGAGAAAGCTTGAGAAGAGTTCTTCCCCATCGGTAACCCAGGTGACATACCGGTACGTCCTGTATGAGTATATTCACGATATACACAGCTGGAAACCAAGGAGGAACAGATGAGACATATCACCATAGAGACCGCACAGCTTGCAGAGAACGAAAAAGCCGTAGCTCCTTTGAAGATCTATGACCATGAAGAGGGGGCTATCGTGCATCTGACGCTCAAGCCCGATGCCGTACTTCCCGCCCATAAGACCCCGGTGAATGTAGCCTTCTACGTACTGGAAGGATCGATCAGTATCGAGATCGGGGACGAGGCACAGGTCTTCACTCCCGACATGCTCATCGAGAGCCCGAAAG
>JAIPFY010000087.1 GCA_021736385.1 Spirochaetia bacterium
TACAGGCCGATCGGGTGCATCACCGATGAAGTCTGCAGCAGTCCGGTGAACTGATAGGAGGGGTCGATATAGGCCATGATACCCATCCCTATGGCGAACAGAGCATGGAGTGTTGTGTAGATATATACCCAAATAGAAATATTCCTTCTCATAGAAACTCCATCATCAATATGTTCTCTATTATAGCGAGAGTGTTTGACACAGTGCAATAGAATTTGATTATAATGGAGTACTATTACCGTGAATACCATCGGGCAGGAGATCATGAGAATCAACATGGTATATGTAAGTAGGATAAAGCGGGTCGCAGCGCTGCTGCTGACCCTTCTGGTAACAGCAGCGGCACTTTCGTGTGCCATGGGTTCTGAGCAGCGGTACACGCTGCCTCCCAGGCTTCAAGGCAGTATGACGGATCTTGAGGCCGATCTCTTCTTTCTGATCCATGAGCTGCCCAAGAGACATGAGCGTATCTATCACACCGTCGATCGGGAGACCTATAAGAGAGCGGCTTCTGAGCTGCTGTACTCCATCAGCGACATGGATGCTGATCATGCAGCTGTTACGATCAGAACACTGGTCGCCATGATCGGGGATGCTCACACCAGTTACCGTGCGGGGATGAGAGAGGCGGTCCCCCTGAACCTCATCTATCTCGACGAGGGCGGTTCCGGCCCGAACGGGGAGGGGATGTTCGTCACCGCTGATACCCTTGCAGGGGAAGGGACTCCTGTCTCGTCGCTGGTACGCGACGGGGAAAGTCCGGTAGCAGCAGAATTGATCAGGATCGGAGATCTTGAGGTCTTCTCGACCGATGCATCTGATGATTCGGTCTATGCCCGGATCAGTACGATCGTCTCCCATGAGAACGAGCATCACATCAGGCAGCAGCTCAATTATCTGCTGCTTGACCCTGCCATCCTCTATGGCCTTGACATCATCTCTGATAAGAATTCGGTTTCCATGACCTTCCTGGTCAGTGAAGTAGAGCAGGAGGTGAGCTTCACCCCGGTCCCCACCTCCCGTATCCGCGAGCTGGATTGGATGGTCTACTATGACGATGTGACAGGCTTCAGCGGTCACGACAGGACCGTACTGCCCACCTATCTGGAATATGCCAACGAACACTATGCCGCTGCATATGAAGATGGGATCCTCCATATCATGTACAACAGCTGTTCCGAAGACCCGGAACTGAAGTTCAGCACCTTCGTGCAGGATCTCAAGGCCTATGATCCCGAGCAGGTGGTCATCGACCTGCGGCACAACGGGGGAGGGAACTCACGGCTGATCAGGCCGCTGTATGACTATCTCGACGGACTCTCTGATGAGGTGGCTCTCTATACGGTCATCTCTCCTGCGACCTTCTCCTCTGGGCTCATGAATGCCATCGAACTCGATCAGCGCTATGATCGGATGCAGCTCATCGGGAGACCGACCGGGGGGAAGCCCAACCACTATGGAGAGGTCTGTCATATACAGCTTCCCAGCGGTGCCTATCTGTACTGGTCATCCAACTACTTTGTCAATGATCCCGGCAATGATGCTCTGACCCTGGACCCTGAACAGCTGATAGAGATCAGTGCCGAGACGTTCTTTGCCCGCGAGGATCCGGTTCTGGGGTATGTGAAGGAACAGTCCTCTCCGTAGCAGATACCCTGTGTTCAGCGCTATGCGCTTTCACCTGTTTTCGTGTATAGTGTCTGCGAAGTACTGCAAGAAGGAAAAGAGTCAACCACTATGAACAAAAGTCTTATCACCAACATCCTGGCAGCCTGTGTCATAGCTGCCGGGTATCTCTCACCCTGGTACGGGGAACACATACGTACCGTCGGGTTCTTCGCCTTATCGGGGGCGCTGACCAACTGGCTTGCCATTCATATGCTCTTCGAGAAAGTACCGCTGCTCTATGGTTCCGGGGTGGTCCCGAACCATTTCGAAGACTTCAAGAGGGGCATCAGAGAACTGATCATGGATCAGTTCTTCACCAGTGAGAACATGGAGAAGTTCCTTGCCGATACCCTCGAGGAACAGAAGTTCGAGATCGACATCGAACCTGCCCTTGCCTGCATCGAGTATGACAAGGCCTTCGAATCCCTCACCTCGGTGATCCTTGAATCGTCGTTCGGGGGCATGCTGAACATGTTCGGCGGTGCTTCGGTACTCCAGGGGTTCCGAGGACCGTTCGAGGTGAAGATCAAGGCGTTCATCAGGGAACAGGCCAAGGATGAACAGTTCCAGCAGGCACTGATGGGTTCGGCAGGAGGTCAGAAGGACCTTGTCGCATCGGTACAGAGTAAGGTGGATCTGATCGTGGAATCACGGCTGGAAGAACTGACCCCGCAGCTGGTGAAGAAGATCGTGCAGGATATGATCGCACGTCATCTTGGATGGCTGGTGATCTGGGGAGGCGTCTTCGGCGCCCTCATCGGTCTTGCCATGAGTCTGCTGCAGGTTCGATGATCCTCTGCGGTCCTCGATACGGAGAGGACCGCAGCCCCTGTCTCACAACAGCAGTTCAAGACCGAAGAGCAGACCCCAGGTGAGCCCTGTGGTGCTGCTGTCATACCCTGCATAGAACTGCAGATGTGTCGATTCAAGACCGATCAGTGATACTGATGCATCAAGCAGGATGCCGGTCCCCCAGCTGAGGGTATCAGTCCACAGCACATCCCCATAGATCCCCCCGGAGAGCTTTGAGATCATCATCAGTTCCGCCAGCGGGATACCGTCGCTGAACGGTCGGTATCGCAGGGTCACCGACGAGCCGAGCAGCTGATCATAGGTGCCTTCAGAGATCTGGGAACGGAACTGATCCCGTCTGAAGAAATGGACGGTATCGTTCGGTGAGAACGGGATGAGCACTGTGGTGTCGAGACCCAGGAGCAGCTGTGACCCTGCTGCTGTGAAGGCCCCGTGCAGTTCAGCCTCTACTGCCGATACCTCAAGATCCTCCAACCGGTACCCGGCTGAGAGCTGAAGGGCAGCTCTGGGCGCAAGGGAGAGCACAGAGCGGAAACCTGATGAGAGTGCTGCATAGTCGGACTGAAACAGCCCCTGCATACGAAGGTGCCCGTTCGCATAGAGCTCGAAACGGAAGGCTTCGGAATTGAGGAGCAGCAGATCGATGGCAGTGCCTGCCGATGTCTCATCAATAGCTGAGAGATCGGGGACCAGGGAGAGATAGCCGTACGAGGAGCTCTTGAGGTTCTTCGTCGGATACCAGATATGCTCAGCCCGAAGGAATGCCCTCATATTCCAGCTCTCATACAGATCGAGTGCCAACCCGGTATCGAACGAGGTGACAGATGCATACGAATCGATCCGGTAGAGCGCTGAGACCATCAGATCATCTGAGAACGGGGTATCGTCATAGGGGAGCGCCTGTGACCATGCATGCAGGTTCAGACTGCTGCGCGGTTCTTTTACCGGGATGAACCCGAAGGCAGAACGTTCTGTGAGTCTCTGCGGGAAACTCTGATCGAAGACCAGACGACGGGCGAGCTGTCCTGCGTTCGGTGTGCGGGCAGCAAGGGTTGAGAACAGCTCAGTATGCTGAGAGGCAGCTTCATACCCTGCCTGGTAGATAGCATCAAGGGATTGGAAATCCATGAAGGAGAACGATTCGACAGCACTGCGGATGAGCAGCGGATCGTGCATGAGCAGATCGGTGACTCCCGCTCTGCGTTTGCCGATATCGAGAGAGACGTTGAGGATCGTGAACGGGTTCTTCAGGTTGAGATCAGGATTGTCATAGAAGGCCGTAGAGGTGATGACGGTATCGGTATACCGGTAGGCCGCATCAAGATGGAGCAGATTGGTGATCCCGCCGTCGATGAGCAGATGGTCACGGTAGGAGACCGGAGAGAAGTAGACCGGCAGGGCAAAGGATGCCTCCATTGCCGTATAGAAGTCTCCCTCGACCAGGTAGATCGGCTGTTTCGTCTTCAGGTCCTCACATACGACCAGGACCGGTATGGGAAGGTGTTCGAGTCTCAGGTCTCCGAGGATATGATAGAGGCTGTCGGTGAATGCCTTGATATCCAGAAGGCCCCCTTCAAGGGGGATGGTCAGTGAGAACAGATCCCCGATATTGATCGAGCTCACCAGCTCATGGATCTGAGCAGGTGAGAGACCAGCTCCGTAGAGGAGCCCCACGATGGATCCCATGGAGTTCGACACGATCAGATCCGGGATGATCCCCTGCTCCTCTAGTGCCTGCAGGACCCCGATGTGAGAGAAGGCCCGGGCAGAACCCCCGGAGAGAACCAGTGCGACCGGTTCCTGATCCCCGGCCTGATGCTTCACACGTTCGATGAACGTCTGTTCACCATGGATGATGGGTTCAGCTGCACTGAACAGGCTGTCATTCAGGACCCCTTCTTCTGCACAAAGCAGCAGTGACGAGAGGAGGAAGAACAGCAAGAGATAGACTCGCAGTGTGCTATCAGGCATCAAAAGCCTCCTGAAGAGATTATCTTCTGTGAATGTAGCATGCAGGAGTGTAGAAAGCAATGCTGCACGCGCAGGTTAATAGATCACTACATGGGCAGGGACTGGTGCATGTGCTAGCGGTTGTCCCCAAGGATCTCATCTGCCATCTCGGGATAGAGCTCACGGATGCAGTCGGGGCAGAGGGAATGGGTGATCTGAGAATCGGTATGGCTGCTGATATACTCATCTGGATCGATGAACTGCCCCTCTTCGGTCCTGATCCGCTTGCAGTGACTGCAGACCGGCAGGATCCCCTTGAGCACCCGGATCTCATTCATTGCCTGTGAGAGCTGATCATTGCTGATCTGCAGCTCCCTGTTGATGATCTCATAGGTAGAGGCTTCCCGGTAGATGCTGTAGACGATCGTCGCATAGGCTGCGATGAGCAGACCTGCGTTCATGAGATGGTTGTCATACTGTCGGGGCAGCACGTGCAGATACCTGATCACGAAGATCAGGACGACCGGCACGGCAAAGACCGATGACCAGATCAGACCTTCGGTCAGACCGAGCAGTACGAAGAAGACAACGGGGAAGAGCATGACGAAGAGGAAGTTCAGCAGGTAGCCCTGCTGTATATACAGAAGCAGGAGCAGCTGGATACTGAGAAAACCACAGAGGAAGCGGTAGGTGCAGGGGCGTCCGGTCCGGTGCCTGAGCAGATGCATCGCAAGGATCGATATTCCCGAGACGAGCAGGATGGTGAAGATCCTCAGGTCATAGATGAGATAGTAGATCGAGGCTGCGGCGAAGATGAGCTCTACGGAGATCACCGTAGCGGTATAGAATCCGTAGCGGCGCTGATCTCGTACGATACGTTGTGTATTCATATGACTACCCTTGAGGTGCAGGATACCATCACAGGCAGCTTCCTTTACGGAGTGGAGTTGTCTGAGGTTGTAGAGCATTGTATATCCAGAGAGATGATAAGGCAAGAACGGAAGTCGTTGGTATTCATGGAATCTTCACATTCGAAGCAGCTGCCGGTACTCCCCACCATGATTGATTGGTGAGTGAGTATCACAGCACATACAAGTCCACCGATCATTTCGATACCCTGCCCGGGTGGTCCCTGTACTGTGCTGGCTGTAGGGTGTACAGTTCTCCCCTGGATCGAGCTGATCGCACCGGTCCTGTGACAGACATCTGCATTCGGGTGAACTTCGGGCTGTATCGATCGATGATTTCCTGTTATGCTGTAGCCATGATATATGATGTGATCGTGATCGGAAGCGGGTATGCAGGGCTTGCAGCGGCGATAGAGGCCAGACAGGCAGGGGCCTCGGTGATCGTGCTGGAGAAGATGAGGGCAGCAGGTGGGAACTCCATCATCAGCGATGGCGGTATGGCGGTCGCCGGCAGTGCTCTTCAGCGCAGGCACGGGATAGAGGATTCTGCAGAACTCTTCTATCGCGATATGATGAAGGCCGGTCTGGGGCTGAACTACCCGGAACTGGTAAAAATCGTAACCGGGCACTCGCAAGAGGCCTACTCATGGCTTACCGAAGAGCTGGGAGTCGAGTTCATGGATCGGGTGGATCTGTTCGGGGGGCATTCGGTAGCCCGCAGCCATGGGGCTGTGCGCATCACCGGAGCTTCGATCATCAAACCGATGCTGAAGCGGCTCGAAGAGCTCGAGATTCCGATACACTACGGCTGGCATGTCACTGGACTGCTGTTCGATCACCAGCGGGTCACCGGCGTAGAGGCGGAGTCGGGGTACAGCTTCAAGACGAAGCGGGGGGACCAGAGGCAGGTGATCCATGCACGTAACGGTGTGATCCTGGCCGGGGGAGGCTTCGGGGCGGACGTACGGTTCAGGGCGGCACATGATCCGAGACTGAACAGGGACATCGACACCACGAACAAAGTCTGTGCCACCTCGGAACTGCTGGTCGAAGCCATGAAGAAAGGTGCTTCAGCGATCCAGCTCTCCCACATCCAACTCGGGCCCTGGGCATCACCGGATGAGAAGGGGTTCGGATCCGGTCCGCTCTTCGCTGATTATATCGGGCTGATCTACGGCATCCTGGTCGCCCCTGATACCGGCAGCCGCTTCATCAACGAGCATTCAGACCGAAAGGTCCTCTCTGATGCGATCCTTGCAACAGGTGCTCCCTGTATCTGCATCAGTGATGATGCGGCGGTGAAGCAGTCCGGATGGGATATCGGAAGGGCTTTGCAGAAAGAAGTGGTCAGGACCTTTGATGATCTTCCCTCTCTTGCAGAGTTCTACCACGTACCCGCTGATTCCCTCTCATCGACAGTGGACCGATTCAATACCTCCATCAGTGATCATGACAGCAGCCTGTACGGCAGGAGCATCATGGCTGATTCCCTTCCGATACAGTCTCCTCCCTATTATGCCATGCGGGTATGGCCCAAAGTCCATTACACCATGGGTGGATTGCAGATCGACAGCAAGGCACGAGTGATCAGTCTGGATCAGGAGCCCATGGAGGGGCTCTATGCTGCAGGTGAGATGACCGGAGGTATCCATGGGGCTTGCAGGCTCGGAAGCTGTGCTGTGACGAACTGCATCGTGTTCGGTAGGATTGCCGGGGCTCAGGCAGCCGGTGGAGGGAATTAGATACAGATGAATTGATGATTCTGGAGGAAATGGTCTCTGATGCAGAACCCCTGCTGCGTATGATGTTCAGGAAGCCTGAGTACGACGGGATAGCGTTCGGGCTCTGACGGAAGGTGGCTGCAGGTTCTGATGCACAGAGTATGTGCAGGGAGATTCTGTACAGGAAGAGCGGTAGAAGGCTTCTGGGCTCAGTGTGATCAGCTCCAGAGACCCTGCTGCTATCAGTCAGAGTTCTCTTGGCTTTGACAGGGAGTCATCAGTAGATATGGATTCAAGAATGTCTTCTGCCTGATCGGGATAGAGTTCCCGGACACAATCAGGACACATAGAGTGTGTTATGGAGAATCCCCTGTGTATGGCTTTGGAAAGATCAATATGCTCAAAGGTTCCATCTTCAGCCCTCACTCTGTGACAATAACAACATACTGTTATGATCGGTTGGGGTGGATTTTTGATATCACTCATCGTAGGTCCTCCTTGAAGGATCCTACTCATTACTCTTAATCACCTTAATCCTGAAGTCCATAAAAGTAAACAACAAAGTGCACAGGTCTTTACACTAATCATTCACTGTGGCGTTGTTTCCTCCTATGGGTAGGATACCACTTCCAGTGAAGGCGGTACTGCATGTCTTCATATGATGGAAACTCTTCATCGTGGGAGTGCAGGAACCTGTCCGCACACTTCATAGTACACATGACCTGATGCTGCTGTCGATAAGCTGCCGTTCTAGGCAGGCTGTGTCGGCAGGGGGATGAGCAACAGAAAGAAATTTGATACCATGTGCGAGAAGTGGAGAATAGGTGCATGTGAGATGGGGGAGATACTCCTTCACTCCCATGGATGCTGCAAAGAGTTCTCATACGTCTGAAGAGTGTCTGTCGGTCAGGAAGACGAACGGTACCAAGCAAGCTGGATATATCACGGGGGAATGCAGTAGAGCGAAGCAAGGGACGATGTGCAATCTCTTGTCCTGCACGCACCATGTACAGTGATTGGATCTGCAGAGAGCCCGGATGAGAAGAAACGGGAGGTACTGCTTGAAGTGATTGCAGGAGTACCAGGGAGTCAGGATCCTCCACAGAGGATGGAATACGAAGAGATCATGAGATGTTGGCGAAACAGCCGAGCGAGGTACTGATGCATTATGAAACTGGAAGATATGCAGGGCATGACACTCCCATCTGTATGAAGTGCAAGCACCGAACAGAGATCGGCCGGTTGGATAACACCGGTTGGAAGTGCAAAGCTTTCCCTGAGGGGATACCACAGGAGATCCTGACCCAAGAGCTGGATCATACGAAACCGATTGAGGGTGATCACGGGTTCCAATATGAATCAAAGGTGTATGCTGACCATGAAGGGAAGTATACGATCTCCTGGGATGGAGATTTTCAGGAGGTAGATGCATAGTATGGATGTTCAGTGACATAGGATTCTTCTCCGCAGTGGAGAACTGCTTTGAACAGGATCATCTCCTGGTTCGTGGCCGATGTGAGAAGGATATTCTGAACCTGCAGAAACTGATCTCTGAAAAAGAGGATCTGCAGATGCTCAGGATACCGGGGAACGACTACAGGTTGAATGCTCCAAAAGATGTCTGGGGCAGGATCTGTCAGAAGTTGGCTGCCGGGATCGATTACCATAACTTCAAAGGATATGTTCACGGGGATCCTGCATGAAATGAAGGGTATGGGATGTTGATATCCTATGTATGAAGCACAGCGGGAAGCTGAACACTAGCATGGTCACTGAGATTCTGGAGAGGACGAATTGAATGTACCAAACCTGACAGAAACACCATGGGATCTCATTGATAGATACAACGAGCAGTTTCCGGATGATCCTCTTGGAACGCTGGATATGGATCCTGATCGAGAAGAAAGAGATCTGGTGAGGCACCTCAATGAAGCTATAGAGATCAACACCCCAATCAAGGAAGACGATCATGGAGTTTACATCAATCCAAAGGAACTGCGAGAAGGTGCGTTGTGGTGATTTGCATACTACGTAAAAAGGATTTTATATATTTTCATATAAGGGAATGATAATTGGTGGTAATCCTGCTCTATGTAGGGAATCAGTGATTTCCTGTCGAAAGTAGGGATGTACAAGTTTTTGAATGTATGATTTTTTGAATTCTACCGGAATCGAATCCACGGATGTAACTGCGTTCTCTGAGATAGAAAAAGTAATCTGATACGTTATTTCTAATTTGAATAAGTCATCTTCGACAAGTTCCCCCTCTTGGGCTTCTCTTAATTGAAATTCTAGAGGTAATAGGATTTCCAAACACGAATCGTTAAGGGATAGTTCAACTTCTTTTGCAGAGAACGTAAATGCAATATTCACAGTTTCGTTTGTTGGGATCAAGTCTCTTCTTTGAAACTGATACTTCATGATATGTAATTCGTTAATTTGTATGTGTTTTAAGAATTTTATGATTGCTTCAGTTTTCACGAATATCCTCACAGGGTCGTTTGAAAATTGATGTTGCATGAATAACATTTGGAACTGGGACTTCCTTTTTATAGGAAGTGACCCCGGAATTTTTATAATCTTTTTCCTCACCGATAATTATTTCGCTTAAAGATGAGATGATATTATCTTTCGTCTCTATGATGCCACAACGCCTGGATAATAAGGATACAGCATACGTATTTAAACTTAGGGTCTGTAAATAAATTAACCATACTTCTATAGATTAAACTACCACGTTGTGATATACTGTTTTCATGATAGATGAAGGTACAAAAAACAGAATTTCCAAGTTGATGCCAATACTTTCGGAAAGCCACAGACGCAAGCTTCTTGCCCTTGAGGCACTAGCTTTAGGGTATGGAGGAGTCAAGGCCATAAGTGAGCTTACCGGTGCTTCCCGCTCGACCATTGCTATGGGGATCAAGGAAGTTTCCGAGATTGAACCTGATCCCAAGGCAAGGCCTTCTTCTGCTGGACTAGGCGGAGTAAGATCCAAGGGAGCAGGGAGGAAGAGCGTCGAGGAAACAAATCCCGGCGTCAAGGAAGCTCTTGAGGCGCTGGTCTCAGAAGCCACCATAGGGAATCCTGAGAACCCCCTGTGCTGGACAACAAAGAGCCTCAGGCACCTCGAGAAAGAGCTTAAGAGCCAAGGGTTCAAGATAAGCCATGTCAAGGTTGGTGATCTTCTCAAGGAACTAGGCTACAGCCTGCAGCTTAACCAGAAAGCCCTTCAGGTGGGTGAAGTCCATGTGGATAGAGATGCGCAGTTTGAGCATATCAATGTCAAGGCAAAGGCCTTCATGGAAGAGGGTTTTCCTGTAATTTCTGTTGATACAAAGAAAAAGGAACACATCGGCAACTTCAAGAACAATGGTGTCGAGTATGCACCTAAAAAAACCGTAAGCGAAACTTAAATCCCTATATGCCATAATCCCCTCTGATGGTACTCTTGACGAAATTCAGGAGGGACCCTATGGACATTAAGCTCGATGACTATGAATTCTACATCAGACCAGGTGTGACAGATATGCGTAAGGCGTCTACAAGTCTTGCCTATATCGTACAGAACGAGATGCAGCTTCAGCCATTTACCAACATGAGTTTTGCACCATTTTGTACTATTTATTCTTCGACCTGAGGTTTTTTAGGTCGACCCCGCTTTTTCTTCGGTTCAACTTTTCTGATCTCATACTCGAGTTCGCAGCCTTTTGGGGCGGTGAACCCGAAGGCTTTA
>JAIPFY010000088.1 GCA_021736385.1 Spirochaetia bacterium
TACAAATTCTTCAACAGAATTATAACTCATTCATAGAAAATCATATTATTATTTACAATACAACACATAACTAGTTGCAGAACCCCATCAAATGAGTTATAATAATATAACACATTCAAGGGGTGATCATGGCAAAGATACTGCAGCAAAAAACCAAAAATGGAGAGATCTATCTCTTCTCCCAAGGCCCGAGAAAGCGACTTGCTGATGGTAGACAGAGCACAGCAAAACGGATTTCGTATGGGAAGTTACTCGCCAATGGTACATTCACACCCAATGCATACTATCGTTCGCTTTCCCTGAAACAGAAGAAGGCACTCGGTATTGAAGAGGATCCCCAACCCTCTGAACTGGAACGTCAGTTGGCCTCTCAATCCACTGCTGTACGTGGAAGGCCCAAAGAGTTGCTGCAGGGATACCGCAAATCCTTTGGGGACTCGTATCTGTTCATCCAGATTGCTGAACAGCTCAAAGTGGGCGCACTACTGAAGCAGTACTGGCCGAACTGCTGGGATAAGCTGCTTTCTGTAGCTATCTTCATGGCTCTCAATCATGACGATGCCCTATACCTCATCCAGCCTTGGAGCAGGACCCATGTGCTTCCTACACGTACGGGGCTATCATCAGGGAACTTGTCAAAACTGCTTGATGCGATCGATGAAGATGACCGACAGCGATTCCTGGCCGATTGGGCATCTCTCAGAGCAGGTGAAGACACCTACTGTGTAGATGGATCCTCCTTCTCATCACTGTCTCAGTATCTTCGAGGAGCCCGATGGGGGATGAACAAGGAGCATGATCAGATGCCTCAGATCAACGTTCTGGTAGCCTTTGGCATGCAAAGCCATCTGCCGCTGTTCATCAGCAGTCATGCCGGCAACATCCCCGATATCTCTACGATGGAAGATTTTGTCCATAACATGTATGGGCTGGATGTACGAAACACCGAATTCTGCTTCGACAGGGGATACTGTTCGATCAGAAATATCACATTACTGATACAGAAGAAACATCGGTTCATCCTGGCAGCGCGCTCCCTATCTGTCGGCTATATACAACAGACGATCAACGCGTTGAGCGATGATGACTTCTCTGACCTTTCATCCTATGATGAGGTCAGACAGCACTACGGGATCACCAGAACCATCACCTGGTCCTATCCTGTTCAGGGATCAAGTACACAGAGGACAGAATCCCTCTATGTCCACATCTACTTCAATCCTCAGATGGCTCTGGATAAGGATACCCATGAACTAGCATTGATCAAAGATCTGGAGCAGGAACTGCGTATCAAGCCGGTACGAGCGCACCTGCAGCACTATGAGAAGTACTTCATCATAGACTGGGGGACGCAGGATCCCTATGCACGACCGACCTACGATGAACAGGGGAAGAAGCAACGTAAAAGCCGGTTGCAACCTCCAAAGTCCTTCAAGGCAAAACCGATGAGACGTACAGCTTCTGAGTACCGGAAGAAAGGCCTGTTTGTCTTACTCTCGAACAGTCAGCCAGACTGCTGGGAAGCTCATAGACGATATAAGAAGCGTAATGCCGTGGAAAAGGCCTTCATGAATCTGAAGGACCGTATCGGTCTGAGAAGACTGCGTTCAGGCCAGCAGACGGTAGTCGATTCAAGGATATTCATAGCATTCATCAGTCTCATTCTCATCAGTGAGCTTGAAAGACGCATGCAGGATGCAGCCAGGACCTCCAACTTGGTAAAGCGATATACCATGGAGTCCCTGTGTAAAGAATTCAGTAGTATCGATCAGTACCATCATGGAGGCAAGGCTCGACATATCACTCCTATCACGAAGAAACAGAAAGACCTCTATGAACTGCTTGAGATCAAACCGCCGGCAAGAACCATGACGGATGAAGAGCAGAAGGCCTGTGATTTCTCATGAGTTATAAAATCGATGAAGAATTTAGAATTATTGCTATGTACGATATGCTGAACTATTGGTGATTACGTAGTCACATTCAATATGTATGTAGTGCTTTTCGGGCTTTGCCCGATCGACATAAAACAGGAGGATAACAATGAGAAAAGTTGTATCAATGATCGCAGCAGTACTGCTGGTGGCCTCGATGGGCACCGCCTTCGCCGGCGGACAGCAGGAGGCAGACGGGGTGAAAGTGATCAGAGCCGGACATGGACAGCCGGTGGGAACCGGTCTGCATCAGGGCTTCGTCTATTTCAAGGAATCGGTAGAAGCTCTTTCGAATGGAGCGATCAAGGTCGAGATCTATGACAGTGGACAGCTCGGAGATGACAGAGAGCTGACAGAGGGGCTGCAGCTCGGGAATGTCACGATGACAGCTGTATCAGCTGCGAACCTCGGGACCTTTGCGAAGGAATTCTACGTGCTGGATACCTATTTCATGTTCCGGGACCGGGAGCATGTCTATAATGTGCTCGATGGAGCAGCCGGAGAGGCCATGCTGACAGCCCTTAACGCGAAAGATATTGCAGGACTCGGGTACTGGGAGAACGGGTTCAGACACCTGACGAACAGTAAGCGTGCGATCACTGAGACCGCCGATATGGTCGGGATCAAGATCAGGGTTCCTGACAACCCAGTACAGATCGCCGCCTGGAATGCTGTCGGAGCAGGACCTGCTCCCATGGCCTGGGGAGAGCTGTTCACAGCGCTCCAACAGAAAGCTCTCGATGCTCAGGAGTCGACACTCGAATCTATCCAGACGATGAAGTTCTATGAGGTACAGCCGTACCTGACTTTGAGCGGACACAAGTACAGCCCCTATGTCATCCTGATGGGCAGGGCCTTCTATGAAGGGCTTGATGCACAGGAGAAGGGCTGGGTGGATGCGGCCATCGATCAGTCGATCGCCAAACAGCGTGAGTTCGCTGCAGAGAACGAGAAGATCGCTCTCGATAAGATCGCGGCATCAGGTAAGACCGAAATCGGAGAGCTCAGCGTCGAGTCGAAATATGAGTTCAGGACCAAGATGGCAACCGTCTACGAAGTCGTGAAGAAGATGAGTGGTGAGCAGATGTTCGATCTGTTCATCCAGGAAGTTGACAACAACTAAGAAGGATATAGCTGCACAGCCGCGCTGATAACAGGCGGCTGTGCGTTATAAAGGGCAAAAGGCATAATATGAAAATCATTCGATGGTTAGACGACTACTTCGAGGCAGTGATCCTGGTGTTCACACTCTTCAGTATGAGCATCATCATAACCGTACAGGTCTTCTTTCGGTATGTTCTGCTGAACTCGATCTCCTGGTCAGAAGAGATCGCACGTTATCTGTTCATCTATATGGTCTATTTCGGGATCTCCTATGCGGTACGAAAGAACCGGCACATAAAGATTGAAGTCCTGATCAACGTGCTTCCGGTCACAGGGAAGAAAGTGATATCGATCATATCGGACCTGCTGTTCCTGGTCTTCGCATCGGTGGTGACCTATCAGGCCTTCTCTGTGGTGGGGACCCTTGACCGGCTCGGACAGGTGGCAGGGATCACCGGTCTGCCGATGTCTCTGATCTACAGCGGAGTACCGATCGGGTATGGTCTGGTGTGCATACGGCTCGTACAGAATCTGTATCATAAACTGACTAATCTCAGTTCCCCCTATGAGCAGTTCGTCTATCGAGGAGATCGGAGCTCCTATGGATCGCATGAAGACCATGGGCAGGCGGCATCTCTGAAACAAGCAGAATAGGGAGGAGAGGATATGGCTACGTTACTGTTATTTGGCGGATTCCTGCTGTTCGCAGCATTGAGCGTTCCTATAGGTATCGCACTGGGTATGGCGGTGATGATCGTGATCATCTTCACCGGTACGGTCGATCTGACTTTCATGGCACAGGGGCTGACTACGGCGATGAACTCGTTCCCTCTGATGGCCGCTCCCTTTTTCATCCTGGCCGGAGAGGTCATGGGAAGGGGAGGGATCTCCAGAAGGCTGCTGAAGGTCGCAGATGTGATCTTCGGCAGATTCACCGGTGGACTTGCACTGGTTACGGTGGCTGCCTGTATGCTCTTCGCAGCAATCTCAGGAACAGGATCGGCGACCGTGGCAGCGATCGGTTCGATCATGGTCCCGGAGATGATCAACCGGGGCTATAACAAAGGGTTCGCCGGCGGGCTGGTCGCAGCCTCCGGTGCCATCGGGGCCATGATCCCCCCGAGCATCACCATGGTCATCTACTGCGTGACCGCCGGGGTCTCCATCACCGCACTGTTCAGTGCCGGGATCGTCCCGGGGATCGTCATCGGGGTCTCTCTGATGATCTATTCCCTGATCTATTCGAAGAAGAACGGCTATGTGGGTAATGACTTCAGCTATAGCAGAGCTGAAGTCATCGCGATCGTCAAAGACGGTATCCCTGCACTGCTTATGCCGATCATCATCCTCGGCGGTATCTATGGCGGTATCTTCACCCCCACAGAGGCAGCTGCGGTAGCGGTGATGTACGGCTTTATCGTGAGTCTCTTCTACTACCGTGAGATCACCTGGAGAGATATCTCAGATATCGTACTCAAGTCGGCCCTGATGACCTCAGTGATCCTGGTGATCATCGGCACCTCGGCTGGATTCGGCAGGATCCTGGCGCTCGAGCGTATCCCGCAGCTCATCACGGCAGCGATCGTAGGATTCTCCTCGAATAAGATCGTGATCCTGCTGATCCTCAATCTGCTGCTGCTGTTCGTAGGGACTTTCATGGAGACCCTTGCCGCGGTCATCATCCTCACACCCATCCTGCTCCCGGTCGTGACAAATCTTGGCATGAGCCCGGTACACTTCGGGGTCATGATGGTCATCAACCTGGCAATCGGGTTCGTCACACCACCGCTGGGGGCGAATCTCTTCGTCACCACCCAGATCATGGACATCTCCTTCGAAGAGATCGCAAAAGCTATCATACCGTTCATCATCACCATGGTCATCGCACTGCTGTTCATCACGTTCATCCCCGCGATCTCCATGACCCTCCCGACGTTGTTCGGTTTCTGATCCGTATAAGTTATCCAATCGTTCTTTCCCGAATGGCCCTGCATCACATACGTGGTGCAGGGCCATTCACCGGTATGGACCGCGGCAGGGTTGAACAGCAGAGCTGTCAAGATATGAAGATGTGGAGAAAATAAAAAAAACCATAGACAGCAGGCTGGTCTGTATGTATAATAAGACTACGTAATCATTTTTGTGTGAGAGGTCATCAGCCTCACTCACAGATAAAGGAATATCTATGAAAGACAAGCAACCGAGCGTATCGCATGATAGACTTCTGCACTATCTCCAGGAGCTCTACCAAGCTGCGGGACTTTCTGCAGCAGATGCTGATGTCTGTGCACAGTGCACGGTGAAGACCAACCTCTGGGGAGTCGATTCCCATGGGGTGCTGAGGACACCGGTCTATATCGAACGGATCCTGAAGAAGGCGATCAATCCCACACCGGAGATCACCTATGAAGCCAACGCTGAAGGACCGTTCTCGCTGATGAACGGGGATGGCGGCATGGGGTATGTGGTAGCGACCCGTGCCATGGAAGCCGCTATCGAGAAGGCACGGCGATTCGGTATCGGTATCGTCCTGGTGAAGAACAGTAACCACTTCGGTGCAGCTTCGCTGTTCACCCGGATGGCCAGTGATGTCGGGATGCTCGGTGCAGCCGTGACCAATGTGAAGCCGAACATCGGCATGCCCGGTGCGAAAGCTCCGGTGACCGGGAACAATCCGCTGGCACTTGCCGCCCCTATCGGGCAGCCGTATCCGTTCTCCCTCGATATCTCCATGAGTGCAGTCTCAGGAGGGAAGATCCTGCTCGCACAGAAGAAAGGTGAGAAGATCCCTGACACCTGGGCTATCGATGCAGACGGGAATCCCACTGATGACCCATTCAAAGGGTTTGCCGGGATCCTCCTTCCTACCGGTATGCACAAAGGTCTGGGCCTCTCCTTCTTTATCGACATCATCACCGGCGTGATGAGCGGCGGTCCGTTCCTGCAGGACCTGAAGAGCATGTACAAGCATGCCGATGAGCCGAGTCTCACCTCCCATCTGCTGATGGCCATTGATCCTGCCATGTTCCAGAGCAGGGAGAGCTACGAAGAACGTATCGCAGCATGGGCTGCCATGATCAAAGCGACCCCGATGACTGATCCGTCCAAAAAACAGATCATTCCCGGTGAGATCGAGTACATGATCGAGCAGACACGGAAGGCCGAGGGAATCCCCATTCCCCCAGAACTCATAATGGATTTGACGGCACTGGAAGAACGACTTGGTCTTTCCGAACATCTGCCGGTGAACGAATAATAATAACACATCATACATAACGAGGTAAAAGAGATGAAAAAACAGACCGAATTCAAACTGAACAAACGAGATTCCGTATGGTTCCAGGAGAACAGCGCTCATGTGAACATAGCATATGCAAAAGAAGTATGTGACATCGCGATCCTTCCGATCGGTGCGATCGAACAGCATGCAGCACATGCACCTACGGGAATGGATACCTATAATGCCATCGGTATCGCTGAGAAAGTCGGTGAGGCTACCGGTGCGATGGTTCTTCCCTGTCCCATGTATGGATCACACCCCCACCACCACTGGGGCATGCCCGGTACGATCCCTCTGACCTATGAGACTCACATCGGACTGCTCACCGACATCATCAGAGGGGCAGCTGTGGCAGGGTTCAACAAGTTCCTGATCATCTCCGCACACGGACAGGTCTCCTCTACCATCGTCGCCACCCATAAACTCGGCATCGAAGGCCTGTTCACCATCTCTTCGACCTGGTACGACTTCCTCCGTGATGATAAGAACGTGCTGGAAGACTACATGTGGCACGCAGATGAAGCTGAGACCTCTGTAGGACTCTATCTCTATCCTCAGTTCATCAAGATGGACCTTGCAGAGGCCGGCGGCGGTACGCCGCTGATCGACAGCTCCTGGAAGATCGCACCGGGACAGGCTGCAGGACCCGGGATGCTCTATCACTTCGAGGGTACCTTCGGACTGCCTGAGAAGGACGATCTGGAGAACGGTGTCATCGGAGACCCGACCAAAGCCACACTCGAGAAGGGTGAGAAGTGTGTCGAAGGAGTGGTATCCCACTATGCACGACTGGTGAACGAACTGAAAGAGAACTTCCCTGTCGGTATCAATCCTCTTGGATTCAGGAATCCCGGTGGCTATGCTACAGCAGCGGAGATCGTGTATGACAAGGATCACGACCAGAAAGGACAACTGAAAAAATGAAACTCGAAGGTAAAGTCGCGCTCATAACCGGAGGTACCAAAGGTATCGGACTGGGGATAGCTGTGGAGTTTGCCAGAGAAGGAGCGTCCGTCGTGATCGGCGGGCGTAATCCTCAGACCGGGCAGGAGGGCCTTCAGGAACTGGAAGCTCTCGGTGCCCGGGCTCTGTACGTTCCCTGTGATGTGGGTGATCTTGAAAGCCTGCAGAACATCGTGGACAAGACTGTGGAAGCCTTCGGAAAGCTCGATATCTACGTATCGAACGCCGGTATCAATGACTCACAGAAGACCCCCTATCTCGATATCACCCCGGAGCAGTATGACCGCATCATGGACGTGAATCTCCGTGGGATGTTCTTCGGTGATCAGTATGCTGCACGCCAGATGGTGAAGCAGGGAACCGGTGGAGCTATCATCAACATGTCATCGGTCAATGCATACCTTGCACTCAACTCCCAGATGGTCTATACGACCAGCAAGGGCGGGGTGCAGCAGCTTACCAAGGTGCAGGCTGTTGACCTTGCTCCCTACGGGATCAAGGTCAACGCCATGGCCCCGGGCCCGATCGAGACCGACCTCATGAGACGGGTGGGCTCTGACCGACAGCTGATGGATACCATCCTCTCAAGGACTCCCATGGGACGGATCGGCACCACCAGAGAGTGCGGAAGACTGGCAGTCTTCCTGGCATGTGATGATTCAGATTTCATCATGGGGCAGTCGATCTTCAACGACGGCGGCCGTGGGTTTCAGGCATTCCCGAACCCGGGATACAAAACAATCACTGATCAGGAGTACGACCTGCTCAGGAGTATACAGGAAGGCAGATAACAATGGATTATCCAAAAGTAGGGATCATGACCTTCGGCGACCACCGAGGGCCGGAATGGGATACGGTATTCAGCACCATGACCATACCGAGACATGCAAAAGCAGTGGAGCTGCTCACATCACTTCCTCTTGAAGTCATATCCTTTCCCGAGGTCGCTCGGACACGGGATCAGATCGATGAACAGGTAGATGCGCTCAAACATGCAGGTATCGAGCTGTTCATCGTTCATACTCCCTGCTGGACATCTCCCAATCTGGTGGTGCACGGTGTGCAGCGCATGGGCGCCTACACGATCATCATCGGCAACAGGGACATGGGTACCCATGGCTGTGTAGGACTGTTCGGGGCTGCAGGAGCACTCTCCCAGATCGGCAGCGATCACCGGCGTATCCGTATGGACTACGACCTGGCGATGTATGAGAAGAAGCTGCTTCCCCTCATACGGGCGGCTTCGACGGCTCATCGGCTCAAAGGTTCGGTGCTCGGGTATTTCGGCGGCAGATCGATCGGGATCGACACGGCGACCTTCGACCCCATGGGTTGGAAGAAACAGTTCGGTGTCGATGTCGAACACATAGACCAGATCGAGATCGTCAGGATCGCAGAGACGATCTCTCAGGACCGTATAGACCGCATGAGGGTCTGGATCGAAGAGAACGCCAAAGAGGTCCTCTATAACGACGGGAAGTTCACCAAAGAGAAGTTCGACTTCCAGATCGCCTGCTATATTGCGACCAAGGATATCTGCAGGGATCAGGGACTTGACTTCACGGCGATCAAATGCATGCCGGAACTTTCGAACAGTTATGTGCCCCAATGCATGACCGCAGCCTTCCTGCCGAACAACTTCGATGGGGAAGAGGGCGAGAAGGACGCGATGGTCATGGCCTGTGAGGCAGATGGCGACGGCGCACTTACCCAGCAGATGCTCAAGCTGATCTCCGGTGGCATGCCCACCTTCTTCGCAGATGTCAGTCATATCGACGATGCCCGAAAGACCCTCTACTGTGTCAACTGCGGCGCCGTCTGCGCCTGGTATGCCGGAAGGGATGAGGACCCGGGTAAGAACCTCAACCGCATCACCATAAAGCAGTCGATCAGACCCGGAGGTGGAGCGATCACCGGATTCTTCGCAGCCCCGGGAGCGATGCAGCTCGCACGGCTCTACCGAGTTGACGGGAAGTATCGCATGGCGATCATTCCCTGTACTGCAGTGACCCCGAGTGAAGAGATCCTCGAGGAATTCGTCGCTGCACGTGGACCCCATCAGCTTCCGGCCCTCTTTGCTGAAGTCGACTTCGACCTTGAGGCATTTGTGGATGAATACGGTTCGAACCATATCTCAGGAGTGGCAGGGGAGTATGTACAGGAGCTCGTAGAGCTGTGCAAGATGCTGGGGATCGAACCTGTGGTCTTCACATAAACTCTCTGGAGTGTACTACAAGCGATACGAGGAGGGCTGTGAGCCCTTCTCCGATCGCTGCTCAGAACGAGAGGAGATGGGGATATCTGTGATCAGGTAGCGGTTTCTGTCGATAGACAGGACGACACCGGGTACCGGACTCCTGAAGAGCTTCAAAGAGAGATCGATGTTCGATCAGGTGATCTAGGGATCAGGAAGGGGATGTACCATTACCTCCTGATGCAATGGAAGGATATGAGATGCATACAGAGGACAGCAGAAGCCTGATACAGGCTGAGCGGGAGTTCTTATCATATCCGCTGAAACGACTGCAGATAAAGGATCGGAAGCATGGAAATTACACATACCAACCGCGTAAAACAACTGCTGAACGCAGGAAAACGGGTGACCGGTGCCTGGGCTCAGGCAGCGAGCAACATCACCACCGAGATCATGGCGGATGCAGGGTTCGACCTGATCATGGTCGATATGGAACATGGCCCCGGTGACATCCTCACCCTGATCGGGCAGATACAGGGCATGAAAGGACAGCCTGCGGTGCCCTTCGTCAGAGCACCCTGGAATGACTTCGTTCAGATCAAGAAGATCCTTGATGCAGGGACCTATGGTCTGCTGGTCCCCTATGTCAATACCGCTGAAGAGGCTGAGGCAGCCGTGCGGGCAGTGAAGTATCCGCTGCAGGGAATCAGGGGAGTCTCCGGCAGTCCAAGAGCCCCGCACTTCGGGAATGACTCCATGGAGTACCTCAAGAGTGCCAATGATGAGATCTTTCTCATGACAGCCATCGAGACGATGGATGCGGTGAACCATATCGATGACCTGCTGAAAGTCAAAGGGCTTGACGGGATCTTCATCGGACCGATGGATCTGGCGACGAGCATGGGGCATTTCGGTAACTCGGCACACCCGGAAGTACAGGCTGTGATCAGGACCATAGAAGAGAAGGTGTTCGCAAGTGATAAGATCCTGGCAACCGTAGGCGGCAGCTGGGAACAGGCCTGTGAGAAGTTCGACAGAGGGTATCAGATACTGCTGCTCATGTCAGACACCGTATCACTGGGAGCACATGCGAAAGGCATCGTGAGCAAATTCAACGAACGGTACCCCCAGCGGTAGCTGAGAGGGACACGAATAGAGACCAGAAGGAAAGGAGTGAGATCCATGAAGAAGATACGAGTAGGAGTAGCAGGATACGGAGTGATCGGGCAGCGACTGGCAGACGGAGTGGCACTGCAGGATGAC
>JAIPFY010000001.1 GCA_021736385.1 Spirochaetia bacterium
ATGGGCATGTTCATCTCCACAGAGAGCGGGCCTTCAAGTTCAGCCTCTGCATCTGCAGGGTCTATATGGGAGATGTTCAGCAGGTTCGCCGGGCTGAAGAAGTACCCTACTCCCCAGATGAGGGTCTGTTTTCCCACCCTGAAGAAGACCCTGTCATCGATATCGAAGTCACCGAAGAGCTCCTTGAGACTGAGCAGACTGTCGGTATAGGGATAGGCCATATCGGCCTTGAGAAAGAACCGGGTATCAGTTGAGGGCCGTGCATCAAGGATCAATCGTGAACTGATGCCCCCTGAAAGCCCCCAGGAGAGCTCCTGGTCATCAACGGACCATGTCGCACTCGGGGAGATGCTGAAGGAGTAGGAACCGCTGATCACCGGCCCCTGGTCATTGGTCAGCAGCAGATCTGACAGTGCCAGATCGGTCTCCACCACATCCTCTACGAGAGAATCCCCGCCGAAGAGATCATCGGTATCTGAAGAGGAACCGAACAGGTCATCCTCTGCGGTATCACTGCTGCCGAACAGATCATCAAGGTCCTCAGCTGCTATCGGTGCCGCTGCGACAGCAAGCAGCATAAGCAGCAGCCCTGCCAATCGTATCATATGCTTCATCCTGTCCCCCTTAGTTATTGACTCGCTCGACATAGGATTTCGTGAAGATACTCTCAGGTATGTCTTTTGTCGAGATATCGGTGATGGTGATGGTGGTCTTCTTTCCCTCGATGAGTTCATCGTTGAAGATCATCTTCGTCGGTATATAGTTGTCACCGGCCTTCGCATAGCTTGGATAGTAGCTGGTCCGCATCAGCCTCCCGCCGGCACTGTAGTCCTCACTCTTGAGGGTCAGGGACCCCTTCCGAGTCACCCACAGCTTCTGTGTGGGATAGGTCACCTCATTGTTCAGTGCCTCGATCTCCAGTACATAGACCTCATACCTGCCGAGCATGTCCTCTTCGATGGAGGTCACCCGGTAGTTCTCGGCCACCGAGGAGGCATTGAAATCAGAGTTGTTCGCATCAGAACCATTGAACTGATCTTTCATCGAGGTATGCGAGAACTTCCTGCTCTCCGGGTCATAGAACCAGAGGTTGTCCTCAATGAGCAGGTACCCCTGCCCCTTCTTCACCTGCGGCTCCTGGATCAGCAGCAGGAACTTCTCTTCCGCATCATCCCTGAACTGCTGTACCTTGGTCTTCTCGATCCCCGAATCAGGATCTTCTGCGATCATGGTCATCAGGGCTGAGAAGTCAGTACCTTCGAAGTTCGCAATCTCATCTATCTCAGAGAGGATCTGTGTTCCCTGCTCCAGGGTAACGGAGAAGGCCGGGAGACTCACTGCAAGCAGCAGTGCCATTACCAATACATATTTCTTGTTCATACGTCTTTCCTTTTTCAGATGGTTATGCTCTGAGAGCATCTGCCGGCTGCAGTTTCGCTGCTTTCCGGGCAGGTGACCAGACAGCAAGCAGGGTGATCACGACAATGATCATCGTGATCATGAGAATATTCATCGGTACCACCGGTACCGAGATATGTCCGCCGTCAAGCAGGATCGCGAAGTTCGATCCGTCTTTGAAGGGAATGAGGCTGATGCCGATCCCTACGACTCCTGCGGCAAGGATCCCGAAGAATGCTCCACGCAGGGAGAGGATCAGTCCTTCGAGCAGGAAGAGGCGATTGACCCCCTTCTGCAGCATACCGACAGCCCTCATCGTCCCGATCTCCTTGGTACGTTCGATCATGATCATACGGAAGGTGTTGACCAGTCCGATCATGGTGATCATCAGCATGGTCATGAACATGCTCAGAGCGATGCCGTTGAGGATCCCTACGATCTGGGTGACCATATCCATGAAGTCATTGAGATTCCCGATATCGAAGCGGGTGTTCTCCCAGGGTTCCTCATCCTCCTGCGTCCCGAACATCGATCCCATCATGCCCATGCCCCCGGGACCTGCAGCCTCTTCCTCTTCTTCAGGGGTGAGGGCGAACCCCTGAGCGGCGATGGCCTGCTTGATCTGCTCAGTGACGGGGTCGATCAGATTCACATCGGTCAGCACCAGATTGTAGGTCTGATACTCATCTGGCCCGAGCCCCATGATCTCATTGACATAGGAGATATCGGCATAGGCTGCCGAGAAGCCCAGGCCGGAGGTGTCCTGTGTCAGGGCTATGACGGTGAACTCACCCACATTGGCCTGACCAGTCACCGTATTGAAGCTCATGAGGATCTCCTCATTGACCACCACACCCAGTTTCTCTGCGATGTCTCCGGGAAGGATCACCGTCCCCGGCTCAGCGGCCCGCTCCAGAGACCCCTCTGTCACGGTCAGGGTGTCGAGCAGGGACTGCTCCTGATCCCAGTGCACCCCATAGAGGACACCCATCTCGGTCTTCGATCGGAAGATCATGTTCCCGCTGATCATCGACCGTTTCTGGGCATCTACGATGACCTCTTCGAACTGCGGCAGGACAGAATCGAGCAGCTGCGTATCAGCGATACGGGAGGCTGTCTTGCCGCTCTCCAGGAGGATCTCCCCTGTGATATAGATATGTCCGCCGAGAGCAGTCGAGAAGTTCTTCTCAGTATTCTCGATCAGTCCGGCTGTCAGGCTGTTCACCAGGATGATGATCATCACCCCGAAGGCAATGGCCAGGGCAAGCAGATTGCTTCTGCGTTTTTGCCTTGATACATTCCTGTATGCTATCTTCAACAGATTCATATATGTTCTCCTTACCCTTTGTTCATGGCTTCAAGCGGTGAGATCTTCAGTGCTACCGAGACAGGATAGAGACTTGCGATCACACCAACGATCGAGACCATGAGCATGGACCAGATGATCGCTGACCCTGATACCTGCGGCCTGAAAATATCACCACCGAGGAGGATCTGCAGGAACTGGTTCGTAGCCTCGATCCCGATAGCCCCCATGACCAGCAGTATGATCACTCCGAGGATCACCCCGAGGGCCCCGAAGACGATGGTGATCATCAGTGTCTCCAGAGAGATCATCTTTCGCACGAAGTGTTTCTTCGCTCCGATGGCCCGCATCGTGCCGATCTCACCGTAGCGCTCCGATACCGAGATGACCAGAGTGTTCATGATGATGATCACCGCGACGATAGCCACGATGAAGATCAGGACATTGAAGACGACGCTCAGGGTATCTGCCAGCTGGGCTGACATCCCGGCCCCTTCGAGCCAGTCCCATGCACGGGCATCTATGCCTTCGGCGGCAAAGTACGCATTGAGATCCTTCACCACCCTGTCGCTCATACTGCCGTCCTGCAGTTTCACCAGCAGGTAGTTCCAGGCATTCGGATCGGTCTCACTCAGATAGGCACGAACAGAGGTATCACCGAGGATACCCAGAAAATCCTCCTCTGTTGAGATGCTGCCGTCCTCCTGCAGCTGGACATCAGCGATCAGGTCACCACCGAAGAGGCCCCCATCGCTGTCTCCGAAGAGATCGTCCTCGTCGAGGGAGCCCAGTACCGCCTGTTCATCTGATGAGAGGTCAAGTGCCTCTGCGGTATTGAGGACCATCCCGTTCATGATGCGCAGATTAGCCTGATCGATGAAGGAGATGAAGGAGAGGTCAAAGGCTGCTTCCCCGTAGTCGTGGATACCGCGAACGGTGACCTCCCGGATCTTGGTCCCTGATACGGTATTGATCGTCGTGAGGACCACCTTGTCCCCGGGGGCGATCTCATCCTTAGCGGTCTCATTGATCATGTCGGCAACGGTCCGTGAGAGGACTATCCCCTCTTCATCCCCTTGGAGGAACTCTCCACTCTCGAGCTTGACCCCGTTGGGGAACATCTGCTGATACTCCTGGGGATCGACTCCGAAGAGAAAGGCGAAGCCCTCGCCCAGTTCTCCCCATTTGATGGAGGCCACACCGTTGATCTGACCGCTGACATCCTCCACTCCCGGGAGGGACTGTACATGGTCTTTGACCCGCTCGAACTCGGGAATGATCTTCGGGGCTGATTCGAAGAGTTCGTTGGACACGATCAGGGCCGGTGTTTCCAGCTCTGATGATCCTATGAAGATGTTCCCTGTATAGTTCTCGATATAGTTCTTCTCGATACCGGCACTGACGGTATCCATGAAGCTGTTCCCGACGACCAGGACTGCGATACCGAGCATGATCAGAGCCCCGATGATCAGCGTCTTCGATTTATGCTCTTTCAGGTTCCTGAAAGCGATCTTGAGCAGTACGCCATCCATCTGCTACTCCTTCTCTTTTCGTTCGTTCTTGATCACCATACCGTCTTTGAGTCTGATCACATGATCTGCGATATCGACGATGGTCTGGTCGTGCGTCGAGAAGATGAAGGTGGTACCGACATCTTTGTTCATCTTCTTCATCAGTTCGATGATCGCTTCACCGGTGACTGAATCAAGATTCGCCGTCGGCTCATCTGCCAGGACGATATCGGGTTTGGTGACCAGGGCCCGGGCAATGGCGACTCGCTGGCGCTGACCGCCTGAGAGTTCATTCGGACGGTGGGTCCTCCACTCCTCGAGGCCTACCATCATGATCAGATAATCGATCCACTGTTTGCGTTCTTCCTTGGTCCCGCGGGTCTTCTTGTCAAGCAGCAGCGGGAACTCGATGTTCTCATAGATGTTGAGGACCGGGATCAGGTTGAAGCTCTGAAAGATGAACCCCAGGGTCTTATGACGCAGCTGCGTGATCTGGTTATCCTTCATCCCTCCGGTGACGGTGTCGTTGATGGTGACCGTCCCTTCGGTAGGGGTGTCGATACACCCGATCATGTTCAGGATCGTTGATTTACCTGAACCTGACGGACCTGCGATGGAGATGAAATCTCCTCTGGTGATGTCAAAGGATACACCTTTGACCGCATGGACTTCCGTCTTTCCCAACGGATAGATCTTGTGTACATCCTTCAGTGATATGATCACGTTCTCATTCGATGTCATATGCGTCTCTCTCCTTGTATCTGCTGCATAGGTCCCTATGCCTTTGTATTCTGTGCAGTGCCTTTTCACATGCTTCGATTGTACTATACCCATACTGCAGGAGCAAAGCCATAGACGCAAGATTAAACCTGCATAACAGATTGTTAGAGAAAAGCTGCTGCAGATCTCTGCCCCTGTGGTATACTGGCAGCTATGAAGATCATGATCATTTCGAACCTCTATCCTCCTGATGTCCTGGGAGGCTACGAGATCCTGTGTGAACAGGTCGCCCTGCAGCTGGAGCAGAAAGGACATGAGATACAGGTACTGACCTCCGATCACGGATCAAGCGACTCCTGTGAACAGATCACCAGGACCCTGAAGGTATACCGGCCGTTCAGCGAGAAGGCCGACTTCGAACGGGCAAACCGGTCACGTACCGCCACGTATAACTTCTCGGTGACCGCAGAGGCGGTGAGGAAGACCGCCCCCGATGTCATCTTCATCTGGAGTCTCCTTCGTCTGACCCCCGGACCGGCCAGGGCGGCCGAGGCTTCCGGGATCCCGGTCTTCTATACCTTCAACGATGAGAATATCGCAGGGTTCGCCGCGAATCACTTCTCACTGAAGCCGAGAGCTCTGTTTCACTGGTTCATGGACCGTTTCATCACCCCTGAGATCACCCTCTCCGATATCAGGTTCACCCATACCACCTGCATCAGCCGCGTCACCAAAGAGAACATCATCGCCCGAGGCGTACCGATCCATGATGCGAAGGTCATCTACCAGGGGATCCCGATCAGCCGGTTCCCGATCAGGACCGAAGAACCCGGGATGCTGCATGAACCGGTGCGGCTGCTCTATGCCGGGCAGCTGCATCGCTACAAGGGGGTGCATACGATCATAGAGGCTCTGGGGATACTCAGCGCACAGAAGGGGATCCCGCCGGTGGAGTTGACCATCGCGGGGACCGGTCCTGAGGACTATCTGAAGGAGCTCCATGCCGCTGCACAGCAGGCAGGGATCACCCCGAAGTTCGCCGGGCGTATCGCTCATGAGCAGATGCCCGGGACCTATCGCGTTCATGACCTGTTCATCTTCCCCTCGATCTGGCAGGAGCCCTTCGGGCTCACCCACCTCGAGGCCATGGCAAGCGGACTGCCGGTGATCAGTACCACCAACGGTGGACAGGGGGAGTTCCTCGTAGACCGGAAGAACTGCCTCTCGTTCACCCCCGGAGATCCGGCAGATCTTGCAGACAAGCTGGGATCGATGCTCAGTGACCACCGCCTGCGTGCTGCTCTTGCTTCCGAGGCAAGGGCCACCGTAGAGCGCAGTTTTACCTATACCCGCTATGTCGATGAGCTCGAAGCAGAACTCCTTCGTATCGCTGGAGAGGACGCCCACGTCACTAGATAAGAATACCTATTGCACTTCTGCAGAAAAATCACCATGCTGTGACCCACATACTATCTGCAGAGGTGCCTATGTCCTGGATGAACTGGATCGAGACCCATATCACGCTACACGAACTCGATAACACGCGAGAGGAACCGGCCAATGCCGCCACCCATCTGCTGGGAGCACTGCTCTCACTGGCAGCCTGCATCTGGACACTGATGGTCCTCCCCTCATTCCAGAGCACTGCTCTTGCTCTGGGTTTCATCATATACGTCCTCTCCATGCTGCTGCTCTACAGCGCTTCGGCACTCTACCACCATCTGCCGAGAGGGAATGCCAAGAGGATCTGCAGGGTCCTCGACCATGCAAACATCTATATCCTCATCGCAGGGACCTATACACCCATTCTCCTGTACATCAACAGCCCGGTCACGAGGATGATCCTCCTGCTCGTGTGGGCGATCACCGCTGCAGGGATCACCTTCACGCTGATCTTCTGGGGCCGTTACGGTGTCATCCATGTCGTGCTCTATCTCCTGATGGGCTGGATGATCGTCTTCTTCTGGAACGACATCGTCCCGTTCATCCCGGAAGCACTGATCTTCTGGGTCATAGCAGGAGGTCTCACCTACACCCTTGGTGTCATCTTCTACGCCCTGAAGCGACTGCCGTTCGCCCATGCGGTATGGCATCTGTTCGTACTCGGCGGCAGTGCCTGCTTCTTCATCGGCTTCCTACAGCATCTGCTCTGAGGTGCCGATGAACCTGCAGACTGCCCGAGCAGCACCCGACAGGACACATTCATGGTATAATGGATTGAAAGACTGCAGGATCCCGCGCTGCAGAGGGACCTTGCGCCGTCATACGCACAGCTGCAGCAGGAGGTCTACCCGATGAACTATGATCGATTCGCCTCATGCTATGATGAGGTCATGGATGATTACAGCTGGTGTGATCACTTCATCCGTTCGATGATCGATACCCGAATCACCCGGCGCAGAGCAGTACTCGAACTCGGCTGCGGTACCGGGCGTATCCTCGAGCTGGCAGCCCCCCTGTTCGAACGCAGTACCGGTATCGATCTATCCCCTGCCATGCTCACGCATGCCAGAGAGCGGCTGCCGAACAGCAGCTTCCATCTGCAGGACATGCGCACCTTCAGCCTGTCAGAGCACTTCGATCTGATCCTCTGCCTCTACGACACCATCAACCACCTCACCTCCTTCGATCAGTGGCAGCAGTGTTTCTCCCGCATGGCTTCCCATCTGGCACCCGGAGGTCTATGCATCATCGACATGAACACCCCCCAGCGACTCGGAAGGCTCTCACTCTTCCCTCCGACCGTCAGGACCGTCGCTGCTGATGATACGATGATCATGGAGGTCTCTGAAGATGATGGGGCTGCTGGACAGTACCACTTCACTGCGACGATCTTCGAACATTCCACAGAGGATCTCTATCGGAAACAGCAGATACGCATCGATGAGTATGCTCCTGAGGCTCAGCAGGTCCATGCTGCACTGAGCAGTTTGTTTGACACTGTTGAGATCTTCGATGAGGATGAGAGGCCGGTAGGAGATGACCTGCCGCTCGAAGAGGCCGAGAACGGCAGGCTCTTCTTCGTCTGCCGTTGACCGGCAGATTCCTTGCATAAGTACACCGTTATGCCGTATGCTTAGCTCATGGACAGACAGATGCTCACAGAAGAGATAGAACGCTATGGACAGTTCACCTTCTCCCGGTCTCAGGGACCGGGGGGACAGCATGTGAACAAGGTGAACACCAAGGTTCAGCTCTCACTCGATATCCAGACACTCACGGTGCTCAATGATAACCAGAAGCGCAGGATCGAGGTGCAGCTCAGCCGCCGCCTGCGCAGGACCAGAGAAGGGCTCTTCTTCCTTCAGGTACAGAAACAGCGCTCACAACTCTCCAACCGCGAACATGCCGTCGCCCGTATGGCAGAGCTCATCACCGAAGCCCTGATCCCGGAGAAACAGCGAACGAAGACCAGGCCGTCAAAAGCTGCGAAGCTCAGAAGATTACAGAGCAAGAAGGCACACAGTGATAAGAAACAGCAGAGAAGACCGGTATCATCTGCTGAGTGATCACAGAGGACAGCCTGCACGCAGAGAGGGGACACGATCGTGTCCCCTCCTCTGCGTGATAGATCGAATCCTCTTCGCTATCGCTTGTAGACTCTGAAGAACTCCTTCTTGAACTCGAGATTGACCGGCTGATCCATCTTCAGGTCCCCGATCAGCCCCTCGGTGTTCGAATGGATGATCGTCATGAAACTCTCCTCGAACTCGACCTTGTATTCGGTGATCGACCCGAGAAACGAACTGACATCAAGACGACCGGTGAAACCGGTAGGTTTCAGACTGACATCGACAGCCTCGGGCTTGATGCTCAGGATCACCTGCTCACCCGGCTTGAACGTATCATCCAGCTCGGTCTTGGCAAGCTCGAGGATCTTCTCCTGAAGCTTCACGGTGACCGTCCTGTCGGTAGAATCCTCTACCACGGCGTTGATGAAATTGGCATTACCGATGAAATCAGCGACGAAGGTGCTCGCAGGTCGGTTGTAGATCTCCAGCGGTGAGCCTACCTGAGCGATCTTCCCCCCATTCATGATGATCACCTTATCAGACATGCTCAACGCCTCTGACTGATCATGAGTCACATAGAGTGCGGTGATGCCGAGCATCTGCTGCACCCGTTTGATCTCTGTCCGCGTCTGGATCCTCAGTTTCGCATCAAGATTCGACAGCGGTTCATCGAAGAGGATGATCTCAGGCTTGAGTACCAGAGCACGTGCGAGAGCCACGCGCTGCTGCTGCCCTCCAGAGAGTTCCCCCGGGTACCGGTCTTCCAGACCTACCAGGTTCACCATCTGACAGGCCATGGCCACATCGTTCCTGATCACCTCTTTGGAGTACTTCCTCACGCGAAGACCATAGGCGATGTTCTCGAAGATCGACAGATGGGGGAACAGGGCATAACTCTGGAACACCATCGGCATCTCTCTGTTGAAGGCTGCCACATTGTTGATGTTCTTCCCGTCAAGGATGATATCACCCTCGTTCTGTACTTCGAACCCGGCGATCATACGCAAGGTGGTGGTCTTGCCGCAGCCCGAAGGACCCAGCAGGGTGACGAACTCCCCCTGCTCTATGGTAAGAGAGATATCATCGACAGCGGTGACCACCGAGCCTCTGCCGTCTTCGAATCTCTTGGTTATATGTTTCAGCTGTAGATAGGTCTTGTTCATCGTGCATGCTCCTCTATTTAGTCGTACCGAATATTTGGGACTGCTTCAGTCCGGTCAGTTTCATGATCGCAAAGACAAATACCAGGACCACCAGGACCAGGACGAACGACATCACCGAAGCGACACCGAGCCGCATGATCTCCGTCTGTGCGAGGATCAGGACAGTAAGGTGGTTCCACTTGGCCGATACCAGGAATATGATCGCACTGATAGCAGTCATGCTTCGTACGAACGCATAGGTGGCACCTGAGAAGAACGCCGGTTTGATCAGGGGAAGGGTGACCTTCCTGAACGTATAGCTGCTCGTACCTCCGAGATTGGTCGAGGACTCCTCGATGTCATCCGATATCTGTTTCAGAGCTGCTATACCGCCCTCGATACCGATCGGGACGTTCCTGAACACATAGCAGGTGATCAGGATGAAGGCCGTACCCGACAGTCTGAACGGAGCACGGTTGAAGGCCAGGATATACCCGATCCCGACAGCAGTACCGGGGATCGCATAACTGAGCATGGAGACCATCTCGATCAGATGCTTTCCCGGGAAACTCTTACGTACAGTGATGTAGGCGATCACCATACCGAGCACAGCGGTGATCGGAGTGGAGATCAGGGCCAGGACCAGGGTGTCTTTGAGCGTCTCAAGTCCAACATCATAACTGTAGATGAAGTGATCGAAGGTCAGTGACCAGTTGATACCCCACAGCTTGATGAAACTTCCCGATATGATCGTCAGATAGAACAGCAGGATGAAGATGGAGACCGAGGCACAGACGATGAAGATCACCACGGTGGTCGGCCGGCTGACCGATGAGGAAGACCGCCTTGAGGACTTGCCGGTGATCGTGGTGTAGGTCTTGTTCTTCATGATGTACTTCTGTATGAAGAAGACCCCGGCTGTCGGGACAAGCAGCAGGATAGCCAGTGCCGTACCCCGTGCAAGATTACCCATGCCGGTGAATTCCATATAGGCCTGTACCGAGAGGACATCGAAATCACCGCCGATGATGATCGGATTACCGAAATCGGTCAGGGAGCTGACGAACACCAGCAGCCATGCGGCGAAGATACCCGGGAGAGCCAGCGGGAAGGTGACGGTCCGGAAGACCCTCCCCCGTCTGGCACCCAGATTCATCGCGCAGGTCTCCAGATCCGGGTCGATCCCCTGGAGGATACCCGAGAGGGTCATATAGGCGACGGGAAAGAGACTGATGGTCTGCACCAGGACCAGACCCTTGAGCCCGTAGATCCCATTGGTATCGAGCTGCAGGATATAGGTGGTGATCAGACCGTTCCTGCCGAAGAGCAGGATGACTGACAGGGCGAACATGAACGGTGGTGAGATCATCGGCAGGATCGCCATCGTCTGGAAGAATCGTTTCCAGCCCAGTGCGGTCTTGGTAAGAGCGTAGGCAAAGAGAAATCCGATGGTCGTTGCCGTCGTCGCGACGATAGCTCCGAGCATCACACTGTTTCTGATCGCTCTCATATAGCGTGAGTGGGTGAATATGTACCGATAGACTTCGACAGTGGTCTCTCCGTCCTGCGTAAGACTGAGCTGCGCAGCAGCAAGGATCGGATAGGCGATGAAGAACAGCAGCAGACCAAGGATCAGCAGGACCCCGATCATGAGCGCAGGCTCACGGGTAAGCTGATGAAACCCTTTATTTCCATGTAGTGTGCGTTCGATCGTAGCCATACTATGGCGCCCCCCCCGGCAGTAGATAGTCAGAGCCGTTACAGACCCTGGGGTGTCCTGAACGTACAGGGTACACAGTACCCCGTACGTTCAGTCATATACATATATGGATCATTTCTTGGGTTCGGTTCTCTCTTCTCCGCCGATGACAGCGTTCCACTTCTCAACAAGACGAGTCTTGTTCGCAGCGGCCCACTCGTCATCCTGCATGATGGTGTTCACCTTGGAGATCGGCATGGCACCTTTTGCAAGAGGGACATCTACGAACGGTACGACGAACTTCGTGGCATAGATCTTCGCAGCGGTCTCACCCAATGACCAGTCGATCAGCGTCTTTGCCGCATCCAGCTCATCAGCAGGGCCGTTCTTGATCATGGAGATCGATGCGACCTCATAACCGGTACCTTCACTGGGGAAGGTGATCTCAAGAGGATACCCCTGGTCGACAAGACGTACAGCATCGTGAGCATACCCGATAGCTATGGTCACTTCTCCGATACTTGCATTCTTACCAGGTGCTGAACCTGATCGGGTGTACTGGGTGATGTTGTTATCGAGTTTTCTCAGCAGATCGAAGGCCTGCTCCTCTCCATAGATCTGTACCAGAGTAGCCAGGACATTATAGGAGGTACCTGATGATCCGGGATTGGCCATCTGAACGTGTCCGGTGTACTTGGGATCACAGATCTCTTCCCAGGAGGTAGGAGCGGTAAGTCCGAACTTCTCCAGCGATCGGGTATTGCTCTCGAAACAGAGCGGACCTGCATAGATTCCCGACCAGTAGAATTCAGGGTCTCTGAACTGTGCGGGCATCGTCGCAGCAGGTGATTCATAGGGAGTCGTCAGACCTTTCTGTTTTGCTTCGATATGGCCCAGTCCGACACCGCCGTACCAGACACTTGCCTGGGGGTTTGCCTGTTCTGCTTCCAGACGGGCTGTCGCTTCGCCGGTTGACAGACGTACCCACTCGACTGAGATCCCGGTCTCTTCTTCGAATGCCTTGAAGACATCTCTGGCAAGTTCCTCATCCAGCGTGGTATATGCAGTCACTGATGTTCCCGCTTCCTGTGCCCCTCCTGCAAACAGGGTCCCGGTGAACAGTACAAGAACAAGTACCAGGGAAATAAGCACTTTCTTATTCATTCTGATTCCTCCATGTTTTTTTCTTTGAACTATACTCATTGTAAGGAGGGTTATGCAGGATAACAAGAAACAAAACAGTAACAAATAGTTACAAAACAGGGACATACCAGAACAACACGGCTGATGTTCTCTGTATGTACACGGGCTGGATACTCAGCGATTTCCGGTACGGGGATCTCGGAGACCGCTCTCACAGGGAATCGGCATACTCCAGTTTCAGCAGTCGATAGCCCCTGCCCCATGCATTCATGATATAGACCGGTTCTGAGGGATCAAGCTCGATCTTCTTACGCAGACGCCTGATGTTCACCTTCACCAGTTCATGCCCCCCTTCCCAGTCACGAGACCCCCACACCTCACTGCAGATGACCTGCCAGGAGACGATCCTGTCGAGGCTTTCAGCGAGCGTCCGCAGGATGCTGAACTCTATGGGGGTCAGCTCAAGCACCGTACCGGACCGGGAGACCCGCTCCTTCGTGAGGTCTATCATCAGATCTCCGGTGGTCACCAGCAGGGTCTCATCCCGTTCGGGAGCCCTCTTGAGCAGGTTCCCTGCTCTGAGGAGCACCTCACGGTGGTTGAACGGTTTCTTGATATAATCATCAGCCCCGAGTTCCAGGCCGGAGATCACATCATCATCCTTGTCCCGTGAACTGAGCATGATCACCGGAAGGACCATATGCTCCTTGATCCGGTTGCACAGCTGCAGACCGTCGATCCCGGGCAGGTTGATATCGAGGATGACCAGATCGACCTGCTGTGTGCAGATCAGATCCCAGCCCTCTTCTGCCGTGGCTGAGGAGAGGACCGAATACCCCTCATCTTCGAAGACGTATGCCAGAAGGGATACGATATGGGGATCATCCTCTATGATCATGATAGTCTGTCTCATACTGTTACACACTCCTTGGGCAGGGTGAAGGAGACGATGGTGCCGTGTCCGGCTGATGAGCTGATATAGACCTTCCCATCGTGCTTCTCTATGATGTCCCGGACGATAGCGAGCCCGAGACCGGCACCGTTGCCGATATCGTTCTTCGTATCAGTCCCCTGAAAGAACTCATCAAAGATCATCGGCCGTTCCCTGCGGTCTATCCCGCTGCCATTGTCGCTCACCGAGACCACGACACACAGCTCGTTCTGCTTGACACTCACCAGGATCGAACCTCCCGGACCGACATGCTTGCTCGAGTTATGGATGAGGTTGATCATGACCTGCTCGATCCACTTATCGTCTGCCAGGACATGATCTATCGTGTTGGAGAAGGCATACCGCACCTCCTGCCTCTGATCATCAAGGAAGGGGCCCATATTCCGTATGACCCTGCGGATGACCGTGCGGATATCCATCTGCTGTTTCTCCAGCGAGAACAGCGTATGTTCCACCTTGATCTGTGCGAGGATGTTCTCTACCAGCCGTATCATCCGACGGACATTGGCATGAGTGGAGTCCAGGAATCTCTTCTGAGTCTCGTTCACGTCTCCCGGGCGCCCCTCCTGCAGGATCTCTGTGGATGTCTGTATCACCGTCAGCGGTGTACGCAGTTCATGGGCAAGAGTGGAGAGCAGCTTGTTCTTGTTCTGGATCTGCAGCAGATGGGTCCTGCGTTCCTGTTCCATGACCTTCAGCTCCTGTCGTTCCTGCTTTGACAGGATGATACCTGCACAGAGGGCTATCCCGAGTCCGATCAGGTATGTTCCGCGCCCTGAAGCTGTGTACCAGGGGATACAGACAAGCACTGCTGCAGCAGTGAACAGGTATGCAAAGCCCCTAGGAACAGCCCGGTGTACCCGATAGACCCAGAGGGGGAGGAATATGAGTGCATACAGGGGATAGAGGAACTGCACAGAACAAGCCATCAATGGCAGTTCGAGGACCAGGCAGACAGGATAGGCATAGGAGTGTCCGCGCAGATACTTCACAGATAACGCGGTGCAGATGGCAAGCAGTGCCAGATAGCTGAGGATAAGCAGGGTCACCGTGACAGACTGATCGTGATCATAGATCAGCAGCAGGACCAGAGAGACAATTTCCAACTGTATCAGGTGGATATCTGTACGTTTCAGCATCTACGATGATTGTACAACAGGGAAGAGGAAAAACAAAGGACAACCTGCATCCACATCATCAGCTGAGGGCAGGTTGTCCTTTCTACAGGCAGGTGAACCAGTTATTCAGCCTGTCGTGAGAAGGAGTCAAAATCGACTATATGGCTATCCTCTCCGAGTTCTTCAAAGAGTATCTCAGCGTACTTCCGGAACTGGTCGAGTTCTGTGATCTGAAAGAACACCTTCAGGTCACTGTTCAGCTCGTTGATCAGTTCTGCCCGCACGGAATAGAGATCGGTATCTATCTGCTTCCACCAGTCGTTCGGATGTCCGTCGGTGATGAAGATCGCCGGGAGTCGACACTTCTTGATATGCTGCAGGATCTGTTTCCATTGGATCAGAGAACTGTACTGTTTCAGTCCGGTCTCCTCGGGATGGATGAAGGGAGGCATCATATAGGCAGCACGTGTTTCAGCCTCTTTCTCCAAGCCTTCGATGCTCTGATAGGAAAGCGGTGCACCGATTCGATCCTCCACTATGATATCAGAGAGCTGTTCGAGAATCTCATCTGTTTCCGAAGAGATATGCCCATTGATACTCTCAAGGAGTACCTGCTGAAAGGATCGCATCGATCGCTCGATATCCTTCATCTGTTCAGTCAGACCTGAGATCACAGGATTGCAGCTATTCTGGACCATGCCTTTGAGGTTCTTGATCTCCAGTTCCATGGCTTCTTTGAGCTTCTGACATTCCTGTCGTTCCTCAGCGATCACATATTCACGTTTATCAAGATAGACCTTCGCCACCTGGTAGGGGATCCAGATCTTGGGTGACAGGGTATCAAGTAATTCGATGATGCGCGAGACCTCTTCAGGTTTCTTGTGGTAGAGGGATAGGAAGACACTGGTATCGAGAATGAAGATAAAATCCTTCCAGTGTTCTCTGTATTCAGGTACACCAGCTTCAAAACTTCCAGGGAACATGGTTTTCATAGCAGCCTCAATCTTTTTCACTTTCAGTTTTTACTTTTTGTGCTTGTGTACATAAGATTATAGCGTATGAAGACACGAAGTCAAGAGAATCTGTACTGAAAAACACCTATTTGAGTGAGTCACTTACCATATCACTCATAGTCACCGAACCGCTATACACAGGATAGCTGTCATGAACCTCAATGACTGCCTGAGAAGACACTGTGCATCCTCGAAGATGCCTTCCAGCGAGTCGATCGGAATCCCGGGGAGCCTCCCCAGAGCTTTTCGTTTGTAGCTAAAGCCTAATCATACAATATCAGAAAAGTAGAACCATAACATGGCATTCATCAAAGTGCAAAAACTGGTATGAGATTCAGGCGGTAGTATCAGATCGGGAAGTGCTTCAATCATGACTACCGAATACGACAGGTCTATCAAGGGTTCCTCTCGCTAATGTACCATAGAGAAGCTTGGGATGATCCTATCTATCGATGAGAAAGGAATAAAGGGGTGTTCCTCTCGCCTGCCAGAGGACTTGTTGCCTATGATTCAGCTACGGATTCCTTTACATCTGTAGAGCCCGATGATGCCCGCATCAAGGGTCTTGATCTATTCCCAGAACCAGAGATTCACACGGTGTTCGGTGATGTATATCTTCTTCTTGCAGTGTGTAAAACATCAGGTCTTCTGGAGGTGCTCAGAACTACTGTTTCACAAGATACGGACTATGAGCGGGTTCTTTCTCACCTGCTTCACGCAGTTCTCCAGGATAGATCGAAGATCTCCTGTGATGACTTCATAGGGAAGTATTTCGCATCCTACCTGTTTCGGCAGTTCCCTACCGGATCTCTTGGGAGTGATACGCTCTACTTCTCGATGATGGGAGAAGATCACAGCAGACTATCCTTCTTCAGGACGTTTGTCTCCTACATAAGAAAGGACGATCCAGGGTTCGGTACCGGGTGCTGCGTGAACTCTACCCCATTGCCCAATATGTTCAATAACAACCCTTTCAATGCCCTGAAAGGGAGCCCGGAACTATCGGTTGAATCACCAAGAGCACTACCTGAAGATGACTGATAGGGATAAGAACTGGTATGCAGTACGGTTTGGGTTCTTCATCTTGCTTTCCACAGAGCTCAAGGAACCGGATACAAAGCTTGATGATTACTTCGGCAGGACTCGGATCTAGACCGTCTTCAAAACAAGTAAAGAATACCTTGATCTTCTACCGCTCTCAAAATGGTCAGATCTTACGATCAGAGGGAAGTTGCTGTCTGATATGATATCGACGATCGTCTTTCTTCAGCTCCGAAAGACACTCTTGGGACCTGGGATCTCGACCCGCACGTTGATAGAGAACACCCAATCGCTCATATGTATGAAGAAACGGGATGGTACCGTGATCGTTAAAGTCCCAAACAAGCAGGTAAAGAAATTCTACCATGATCTGAAGGTGAAGATCCCTTCGTTTATAGATCTGGAGAAGTACAGATCTGAGACTTTGGGGCTTGATACCAAGAAAAGCTGAGTTCCCAGTATGGTTCTACTTTCGTGTGTATCGCAGGCTGAACGACCAAAGAAACATCAAATAGAATAAAAAGAACAAATAGAACAATATTTAATTATTTTTCCTTGACTGCTTTCACGAATGACCATAAACTAACAACTAACAACTAGTAGTTAGTAGTAAGTTTAAGAAGTGAACTGAGGTAAACAATGGATACTGCATCAATAAAGAGACCTAATCAGAATGATAAAGTGATGGAAATCATTCTTGAAGAACATAGAAAACTCGATATTACGAGAAAGATGGTAGTCAAACGAGAAGAGTACCTGGACTATGTGACTTTCAAATCAAATAATAGAACCCTCTATCGTGAGACCCTGGGACCCCTTAATGGAGTCAAAGAGCTTTGGACTGAAGAGGGAGCTACTCCTGATCAACTCGATTTCTCAGCTTTTGATTTTAATGAAGCACTTTTTCACGATTGTGGAGCTTTTACCGGCTACTATGGTCCAGATCAGTCTTCGATCATCTCAAATTCTGAGACAGATCTTTACTACACCAACTATATGGGTATCAAACACAGATTGATCAAAAAGAGTTCTACTTTAGGACATCCACTTGATTGGCCAATACGAGATAGAGATGACTGGAAGGAGGTAAAGAATTTCTATACCTACTGTGAAGGAAGAATCCCTGAAAACATGGCTGAGATCGCTGAAGAAAAGCGAAAAGAGGGTTATGTCATCATGGCAGGGATGCCTGGTGGATTTGATGAGATCAGAGTACTTCTCGGTGATGAACAGGCTCTGATCGGACCCTACCTTGATCCAGATCTGATCCATGAGATCCTTGATACTATTGGAGAGACTGCTTCCCGGGTCCTTGATGAGGTTTCAAAGCAGATAGTCATCGATGAAATCCTCGTTCATGAGGATATGGCTGGTAAGAGTGGACCTCTATGGGGACCTTCTCAGGTCGAGGAGTTCATGCTTCCCTATTATCAGCGATGTTTCAATGTCGTGAGAGACCGGGGAACAAGAGTCTTCAATATGGATAGTGACGGAGATTGTAATGCGATCATCCCGAGCCTGATAAAAGCTGGGATCAATATGTTTCATCCATGTGAACCTGAATCAAACATGGATATAGTAGAACTGCTCAAGACTAACGGTCATACACTGGCAGTTGAGGGCGGGATCGATAAATATACCCTTCTTCAGGGGAAAGATGCGATAGAGCAAGAGCTCGAACGTGTTGTGCCTTTCGTCGTGAAGCATGGTGGTGGTGTATTGAGTCTGGATCACAGGATACCGAACGGGGTTCACTTGGATAATTATCTCTATTATCTGAGACGACTACAGGAAATAATTGCTCGAGAGAGAGCTAATTAGTTATATAATGAAAAAGGAGAACGAGTATGAGAAAAGGTTATCGTGTACTGTTGGTATGTTTGGTAATGTTGGCTGTTGCAGCAATGGGTTTTGCACAGGGACAAAGTGAAGAGGAACAAACCTCCTATAGAATAGGTTATATCCCATCACTATTAGGTCATCCAGTAACTATAGCTTGGCAGACAGGAATTGAAAGATATATAGCAGCAACAGGCGAAGACATAGTCTTACAGGCATATGATGCAGAGGGAAGAGCTGATTCTCAGGTCACCATGATGCAGGAATTGATCAACCAGAATGTTGATGCGATCATTTTACAGCCAGTAGATGCTGCAGGATTATCTGCATCAGTGATGGCTGCAGAGAATGCAGGGATCCCTGTTATCACTCTGAACACACCAGTTAAAGTCTCACATACTGCACTCGTACAGATGGCAGATATCGAAGCTGGGTACATGGTTGGTGAAGAGCTTGGAAAGAGTATCGGTGGAAAAGGTAATGTAGTTATCATTCAGTCACCTCCAGGAGCTACTTTAGGAGTAAACAGAGAGATGGGCTTTAGACAGGCTATCGAAGAACTCTATCCTGAGATCGCTATCGTTGGTGCACAGAATGCAGAATGGAAAAGAGACAAGGCTATCACTGTCATGAACAGTTTTCTTCAGGCAAACGACAGTATCAGCGGTGTATTCGCTGTAAATGATACTATGGCTGCAGGAGCGGTTATTGCAGCTGAATCAGCAGGACGACTTGAAGAAATCAAGATCTGGGGTGCTAATGGACAGGGTGAAGCTCTGACTATGATCGAACAGGGAAGACTTGCAGGTACTGCATACAACAACTGTTACGATCAGGGTGGAAGAGCTATGGATATTGCATGGGATGTTATCAATGGAAATACTGCAGAGTATGGTGATGATACGTTTATCGTGAAGATCGATCCCTTCCCTGCACAGGAATCTACAATCGCGGAGATAACTCCTGAGAATCGTTGGTAGTCTCTAGGTAACTCATAGAAGATACATACTAGTCATGGTCAGCTTTAGCTGCTGATCATGACTATATATAAAATGATTGAGGTTTAGGTAATGACACAGAGCATGTTGAGGAAGATTATTCTTCTCGTATTAATACTAGCTGTAATGACTTTTTTTACGATCATGAGTCCCTACTTTTTTACAGCGAATAACCTGTTTACCCTTCTTCAAGAAGCATCATTTCTGGGGATAGCAGCAGTTGGTGTGACATTCGTCATGATTGCCGGTGGACTGGATCTTTCCATAGGATCAGCAACAGCACTTACTGCGATGGTTTGCATAAACTTTCTTGAGTATACCAATCTTCCTGTATTGCTATTTCTTCCTATCTCACTTTTAGCAGGTGCGTTTGTCGGGACATTCAATGGATTTGTCATAAACAGGTTCAAACTTCCAGATTTCATAGTGACACTCTCAAGTAAAGGTGTCTTCAGCGGATTGGCATTGGTAATTGCCGTTAAGGAGAATGGATTCGTATCCAATGTCTTTATTGACAATCCCACCTATCTCTGGTTTGCAGGGAAACTGGGGCCACTTTACTATGTGACCATAGCATTCGTCATCATCGCCATTGGAGGACATTTCCTTCTCAAATGGACCAAGTTCGGTACCTATGTCTATGCAGTTGGTGCTAATAAGAATGCAGCTATGCTCTCTGGTGTTGATATCAAACAGATCAAATATGGTGTCTACATCCTCGCAGGTGTAGCAGCATCTATAACTGCGATCTTCCAGTCTTCTCGAATGATGACCGCAATGCCTGAGATGGGTATTGGAACAGAGTTGGATATCATTGCAGCAATCGTTATCGGTGGTACAGCATTCCGAGGTGGCCGTGGCGATATCATAGGCACGGTGATGGGAGTCTTATTCCTGACAATCGTTAAGAATGGTATCTTCAAACTGCAGATTACACCTGCAATTCAGCAGATCGTCATCGGCGGTATCATTATTGCAGCTGTCGTATTCGATGAGTGGTATAGAAACTATTCAGCACGAAAACGAAATATGGTCGTATAGGAATGGGTAATAACATTATGAGTACAAATACGAATGATATCCTTGTGCAAGGAAAGCATGTTACAAAGTCCTATCATGGAAATGTTGTATTAGAAGATATAGAGTTTGATATCAGAAGAGGAGAGGTTCATTCTCTCGTTGGTGAGAATGGAGCCGGCAAGTCCACTCTCGTTAAGATCATCACTGGAGTAACCCCCAGAAATAATGGTGAAGTTGACTTCGATGGACATGAACTTCCGATCGATTTTCCAAGGACCTTTGTTGAGAAACTCGGGATTGCAGTCATCTTCCAGGAATTGAGTCTGATCCCCGGTCTGACAGTTGCTCAGAATATTTTTCTAGGACGAGAACCAAAACTGGGAAAGACTCGACTTATCGATAAGAAGAAGATGGTTACAGATGCTGAAGCTATAATTAAAAAATACAACTTCCCCCTTGACCCCAAGGCAGAGATAGATAGCTTGAGTATCGGTAAACGACAACTTGTAGAGATCCTGAAGGCCCTATCGATGGATTCAAAATTGATGATCATGGATGAGCCTACAGCCTCATTGAACCTTAAAGAATCAAAACTCCTCTTTGATATCATCAAGAATCTTAGAGAAGAGGGCGTGAGTATCCTCTATATATCGCATCGAATGGAAGAAGTTTTTGAACTCTCTGATAGAGTAACAGTATTACGTGACGGTCAGAAGGTAGCCCTACTTGATAGAGAGGAGATTAGTCCTGAAAGGATCATCTCACTCATGATCGGAAGAGACTTGAGTGTCTCAGACTATGAAGAGAGTGTATTGAAGACAGTCTCAGGAGATACGATCCTGGAGGTCAAAAAGCTGTGCAGTGAGAAGAAGTTCTCAGATATATCATTTTCCCTTAATAAGGGTGAGATTCTTGGCATTTCAGGTCTTGTCGGTTCAGGAAGGACTGAGATCGTAAGAGCTATCTACGGGGTAGATCCAATAACCTCAGGTTCTGTCTTGTTTGACGGGAAAGAGATTACGCCGACTGTCAAACAGTCAATCAGTCTTGGTTTCGGATTCGTTCCAGAAGATAGAAGACAACAAGGTGTATTCATGCAGCTTCCTATCAATAAGAATATCTGTTCGACCAACTTCGATCGATATACCAGAATGGGATTTGTCAATGAGAAGGGTGAAGATGCTATCGCTGAGAGTGGGATCAATATGGTGAGTATAAAACCAAAAGATCCAAACTATATAGTCGGGAACCTTTCCGGTGGTAATCAGCAGAAAGTAGTACTGGCAAAATGGCTGGTACGTGATCTGTCTATCCTTATCATCGATGAACCTACTGCAGGTATCGATGTCGGAGCTAAAGATGAGATCTATTCAGTCATAAACAATCTTGCACGTAAGGGTGTCGGAGTTCTTCTGATCTCTTCAGACCTTCCTGAGTTGACCCGCCTTTCTGATAGGATCATAGTCTTGAGAGAGGGTAAGATGATCAAAGAATTCAAGGATCAGAGTATAACGGAAGAAGAGGTTCTACGAGCATCTTCTGGATTAATATAGGGGGAGTATAATGATTCCAAAACTATTTCATAAATATAAACTACTGTTCATCCTCATTTTGATGGCAGCAGTATTATCAATAATCTCTCCCAGATTCCTGACAAAAGAGAATCTATCAAATGTCTTATGGTCTATCAGTATCGTCGGGATTATGGTGTCAGGTACGATCTATTCTCCGATCACTTCGGGTGTAGACCTCTCTGTAGGATCGCTTGCAGCACTATCCGGAGTCCTGTTTGCCAAGTTCATGATAACCTTCGGGTTTGGTTTGATCCCCAGTATACTTCTTACGATCGCTATTGCATGTACTATCGGATTCATCCATGGGCTTATCATAACCAGGATCAATGTCCCTCCACTGATCATAACCATGGCAGCGAAGACCTATCTGTTTGGTATCGCTATGTTAATCTCAAAAGGTGAGATGATCCCTATCATGGAACCTAGCTCCTTCATGGCTATCGGTGGAGGCAAGATCCTTGGTTTCCCTATCCCTATCTTCATCATGGTCATTTTCATCCTCTTGAGTCATATCCTACTCAAGAAGACTGCCTATGGTAGAAAAGCACTGGCCGTCGGGGCAAACCCAGTGACGGCAGAACTCTCAGGTATCGATGCAATGCAGATCCAGACGATCGCCTATATCCTATCTGCCTTCACAGCAGCAATAGCGGGACTGGTTCTCTGTTCAATATCACAGCTTGCCTATGCACTTCTTGGACAGGGATTAGAGCTTGAAGTCATCACCGCTATCGTACTTGGGGGAACACCGTTGGGTGGTGGAGGATTCGGAACAGTATTCGGTGCTCTCATCGGAACCGTTATGGTTGGATTCATTGGAAACGGTCTGAATCTGATGAATGTCCCCTCATCATTCCATCCGATTGTGACTGGTCTGGTGATCATCAGTGCTCTGGCATTGAATGAGAACCTGAGAATGGGATCCGGTACAAAATTAAAGAAGGCTAAACTGTAGATCTGTTTTTATCTGGTCAACTGGTCATTGAAGAGCTGGGCGTGTGCAAAGTGTTCTCTAAGCGCATATTCAGCTTTTTTTACATCCCTGTCTTTGATAGCTTCAAGGATAGAACAGTGTTCATGAATCGCATCAGATAGCCTCTGATTAATGGATTCTTTGTCTATATGATCAGCAAGTGAATTTAGAATATCTAGCATAGCGACATTCAATCTAGTTAATTCAGTCTTTAATACAATATTCTTAGAATAGGCTGCCAATCTCAGATGGAACAGCATATCTTCATTGAAGGAGAAGCGACCCTCTCTATAATGATCAGCCTGCTGAGCTTGTAGTTGTGCTAACGCTTCAAGTTCTTCATCTGTAGAGTTCTTGATCACGAGTTTTACCGCATAAACTTCAAGTTCTCTTCGTACATTGGCAAGGGAGACAAAGTCATCTTTACTGGTATTGGTAATATTAGCAATCAGACCTTCAAGAACCTCAATCTCAGTCTCTCTGATATAGGTTCCACTCTGTGGTAGGGTATAGACGATTCCATAGGTCTCAAGACGTTTCATTGCCTTACTTATCACAATACGCGGAAGCCCCATCCTCTCTTCTAACCTCTTCTCTGAAGGGAGTCTATCTCCTGGATTGAGTTTCCTCTCAACGATAAGTGTCTGAATCTGCTCGATTACAAGATCTGTCAGATCCTGTTGTTCTATCTTGTTGAAGTAATTAATTATGTTCTTTTTCATCTAGGTACCTCATTGATGATTATACAGGAGAGATGGGAAACTGTCACCTAACAGTCAGATAAGAATGCATAAGAACAACCATACTAGGAGTACAGCCCCCAATACAGGGGGAATCGCTCCCAACAGGACTCACATGATCACGATACATGGTGATCATCGTAGATTACCGCTATGATTATCACATAGCCTCTTGTATATAGCCAGGGAGAGGGCTAACCCACCCCATATGGGCATGGAAGAGGGCTATTCACCCTTCCTCTATGCCTGTAGCGCATGTAATTTCTTGAGATTGTAGGCCAAACAGACCAGGTCCCATTCTCCCTGGGCGGACTCCACTCCTCGAAGTAGAAACTGACGAAATCCCATCACTGATTTGATGACCCCACATACCGGTTCGACGGTGCTCTTTCGTTTTGCGTAGATCTCATGCCCCGCATCCGTCTGCAACCGATACTTCATAAGCTCTACGGTATCTGCACCATCAGGCGGTCCTTCAAGCGGTTCTCCTGCAAGACGCTTATCCAACCACCGGTTATGCTTCTCCCGATGTGTACAGATATAGGGTACGATCGTATGCTTCTCACACTGTTTTACATTCGATGCACTGAAATATCCGGTATCTGCAAGTAATCCGTGTACGGTCCCTATCGTATCAGGAAGCTCCTCCAGGGCCTCTAATGCTGGTATTACTTCCTGCTTATCATTCGTATGCTGACTCAGATGCTGCCCTACGATCAGCATGCTATCACTATCAACACGTGCCTGTCCGTTATACCCCTGTACGAACCCTCCGCCAGATTGTGGCATGATTCGGGATTCTTCATCGGTAAGGTTCACCTGATCTGTATCTCTTGGCCCGGGTGTTGGTGGTTTCGGTTTTTCGGTTCAACATTAATTTCTGTCTAATTTTTCATCTTTGATAAGATTTACGGCTAGCATGCATAATCTTCTAAAAGAAGTATTGGGTATCAGAAATACCATACGATTTCTTACGGATGGTTTTTATAAGATTATGGATCTGAAGTTTTCTCCATGTAATGCTGTGAGTGATGAGCAGTGTTGCAGTGATGTGTCATCGAAAAGAGCAGATCAATCTAATCACTCATAGTCACCGAACCGCTATACGCAGGATAGCTGTCATGAACCTCAATGACTGCCTGAGAAGACACTGTGCATCCTCGAAGATGCCTTCCAACGAGTCGATCGGAATCCCGGGGAGCCTCCCCAGAGCGACCCATGTCTTCCCGGGACCTCAGCTGCAGAGATCTTCGCAGTCGGTTCAGGGGAAGAGCGTGGCAGGTCCCGGTACCGGTGACAGGCAGCGGCTATCGCTAGTGCGATCGCTGCTGTCTCCTGCTCAGAGCAATCAGACGGTCCAGGGGAAGCCTGAACCGGTGCTGAGGGAGCTCGGTCCTCACAGCGCTGTGAGATCATCCTGACCAGATGCGCCGACAGGTAGATCAGTCCCATGATGATCACACTGCGCAGCACCCCGTCAGTCAGGGCCTCTGCGGCACTCACATACTGCTGCATCACGACTTCTCCTTCATACCGGCATGAGCCCGTGTTTCTTTGGAGGGAGTGTCTCTCGCTTCTGTGAGAGCTGATCAAAGATCCGGATCAGTGCAGACCTGGTCTGTGAGGGTATGATCACATCATCGATGTAGTTCTTGCCTGCAGCGACGTAGGGATTGAGGAACTGCTCCCGATAGGACTCGATTCGCTGCTGCTGCTCCTTCTGAGGATCTTTCGCCCCGTCGATCTCTTTCCTGAAGATGATCGAGGCTGCGCCCTGTGCTCCCATGACGGCGATCTCAGCTGTAGGCCAGGCCAGCACCATATCGGCCCCGAGCTCTTTCGAACACATCCCGAGGTATGAGCCGCCGAAAGCCTTTCGCAGGATGACGGTCACCTTCGGCACAGTCGCTTCACTGTAGGCATAGAGCATCTTGGCCCCGTGACGTATGACCCCGCCGTACTCCTGACCGGTACCGGGAAGGAATCCGGGCACATCAACGAGATTGAGCAGCGGGAGATTATATGCGTTGCAGATCCTGATGAACCTGCTTGCTTTGTCAGATGCGTTGATATCCATGCAGCCGGCCATGACCTTCGGCTGGTTGGCCACCACCCCGACACTCCGTCCTGATATATGGATGAAGCCCGTGATGATGTTCTTCGCATAGCCGGCACTGACCTCGAAGAACGTTCCCCCGTCGGCGATCGCCCCGATCACCTGCTTCATATCATAGGAGCGCTGTGACTGATCAGGGATGATCGTATCAAGCTCAGCGATGCTGCGCATCGGATCGGCTGTACGCTCACCTGCTGGAGGATCATCCATGTTGTTCGAAGGAAGGTATGACAGGAGGGTGCGGACCTGTTCAAGACAGGACTGTTCATCATCACACAGGAAGTGGGCGACACCGCTCACCTCGTTGTGGGTCTGTGCCCCTCCGAGGGCCTCAGCGGTCACCTCTTCGCCGGTCACTGTCTTGATGACATCCGGTCCGGTGAGAAACATCTTGCCGGTCCCTTTGACCATGAAGATGAAATCGGTCAGTGCCGGTGAATAGGAGGCGCCGCCTGCACAGGGACCCATGATGACCGAGATCTGGGGGATCACCCCGCTCGATACCGCATTCTGATGGAAGATCGAGCCGTATCCGGACATCGAATCCACACCTTCCTGGATCCGTGCCCCGCCGGAATCATTCAACCCCACGATCGGGGAACCTGTCTTGAGAGCGAGCTGCATGATGTTCAGGATCTTCTGTGCATGCATCTTGCCAAGAGATCCTCCCATGATCGTATAATCCTGTGCGAAGGCATAGACCGGTCTGTCATCGACAGTCCCGAAGCCGGTGATCACCGCATCGTAGGGGATCTCTTTGGCATCCATGCCGAAATCGACACTCTGGTGGACTGCGAAGGCCCCGATCTCCATGAAACTGCCGGGATCAAAGAACCGTTCCAGTCGCTCACGAGCAGTATACTTGCCCTGTTCATGCTGACGTGTGACCCGTTCACTTCCGCCTGCCTCAAGAAGCTGCTCTTTCCGTGCTTTCAGTCGCTCAAGCTCCACTGTTCCCATGGTACCCTGCCTTGTTGGCCGTACGGAAGCGATGAGGCGTTACACTGACAATCTTGTTCTACTGTGATGATTATAGTCGTTATCTTCTGTCCCCGAGGACCTTGAGCAGCTTCTTGAGCACCTCTTCCTCTTCAGGAGAGAACTCACCGAGCACCTTCTCATTCGCCTCGAGCGTGATCCGTGTAGCGATGTCTTCCACCTCGAAGCCCCGCTGCGTCAGGAACACACTCTGAGCCCTGCGGTCCTGAGGATCGGCCCGTCTCTCGATGAAGCCTTTTGCCTCCATCCGGTCAATGATCCCGGTCATCGTGGAAGCATTCACTGAAAGTTCATCTGACAGAGCCTTCAGGCCTTGACCATCCTGCTTATAGAGGCAGTTAAGCACCCCGCACTGTACCGGAGTTATTTCGTAGTCCGCAAGCATCAATTTGAATTCCTGATTGACCGCCAGTTGTGCTTTTGTCAGAAGAAAATTGACGCATGAGTTCAGTTCTACCATTTCGTACCTCTTTTTTTACCCTACCATATACTACACGGACATATTATCAACAACGAAGCTATAGGAACAGACCGTTCATTCATTTTCACAGTAAAACCCTGTAAAGACTGCAGTGATACCTCCATTTCCATACTGGTTCTCGTATGTGTAATATGCATACATGTAATTTGTATCCATATTATATACATCCTAATTTTTTAAGTCAATAAAGCATTCTGCTTTATACCTGACTGCTTCACCCGCTGATCCATACTCTGCCGCGGCAGGAGAGCAACAACGTTGTCCGCCTGCCGCAATGCAGCCTATGGATCCAAAGCTACCAGTCCGCATGCAGAGGGCATCTTCCTACGAGACTCCCATCCACATGCTTCATATCCGGCTGCAGACGATCGACAGGCTGACGTATTCATATTGAATCACCTGTCCCCTGCAGCAAAGAATGCATCCATGCTCAGGCCGTTCGATCGGCTCCGGTTCAGCACATCTCTCGAAGCAGTTCTTCTGAGAGTGCAGGCACGATCGTGAACAGGTCACCGACAAGTCGGAAGTCTGCGATCGCATGGATGGGTGCATTGGCATTCGTGTTGATAGTGATGATGCATTCTGACTCGGACATCCCCGCCAGATGCTGGACGGCACCTGAGATACCGCAGGCGATGTACACCTTCGGTCGTACCGTGGTCCCGGTCTGACCGACCTGATGTGAGGAGTGGATCCATCCGCTGTCAACTGCGGCACGGGAAGCCCCGACCACTCCGCCGAACTGATCGGCAAGCTTCTGCAGCAGAGCGAACCCCTCAGGTCCCCCTACCCCTCTTCCGCCGGAGATGATGATCTCCGCATCACCGAGTGATACGCGTTTCTTCACCTCTTTGACGATCTCCTTCACGCGCGCGATGATATCATCTTCAGCGATCTCCGGTGTGATCCTGATGATCTCTGCATGCCGCTTCGCATGCGGGGCACAGACCATCACCCCGGGTCTGACCGTAGAGATCTGCGGTCTGTTCCGCGGGCAGACGATCACTGCCATGAGGTTCCCCCCGAAGGCCGGTCGTGTCTGCAGCAGTCTGCCGTCTGTCTCATCGATATCGAGTCCGGTACAGTCGGCAGTCAGTCCGGTCCCCAGGCTTGCCGCGAGTCTTGGTGCCAGGTCTCTTCCCAGAGAGGTCGCTCCCACCAGGACGATCTCAGGCTGTTCGGCAAGGACCAGCTCATTGAGGACCTTCTTGTACCCGTCAGTCGTGTAATCCTTGAGCAGAGGGTGTTCTGCGTAGATGACCCGGTCAGCTCCGTAATCAGCTGCCTGGCTGACCTCCTCATCCATCTCATACCCGAGGATCACCACTGTCAGTTGAGACCCGCGCTTATCGGCGAGTCTGCGGCCCTCACCCATCAGTTCATAGGTCACATGCAGCAGCTTCCCTCCTCGCTGCTCAGCGATGACCCATACACCCTTCCATTGATCCAGTTCTAATGCTCTATTTGCTTTCATGTTGCGTCTCTCCCAATGATCTTGACCGAGTCCATGGCTGCGAGCCTCTTGATCAGTTCCCCTGCCATCTCCGCAGGAGCCCCTGTCAGCTCGACACTGGTCCTTGAGCGTTCAGGTACGAAACTCTTCTTGACGTTCGTCGGCGAGTTCTTCACGCCGATCTGCGACAGATCCGCCTGGATGTCTGCATTGGTCCAGAACGCGATGTGTTCTCCCTCTTCATATGCTGCATAAATCGCCTTCATACGGGGATACCTCGGCTCGTTGAGGTCCTTGATCGCTGTCAGCAGTACCGGCATCGGTGATTCGATGACCATGTATCCGTCTTCGGTCGCCCGGGTGACCACCACGGTGGAACCGGTGATCTCCAGTCCCTGCACATAGGTCACCTGCGGCAGACCGAGGAACTCGGCGACCTCAGGTCCGACCTGTGCGGTATCACCATCGATGGCCTGTCGACCGCAGAGGATGATGTCATATTCACCGATATGTCTGATCGCTGCAGCGAGGATCGTTGCGGTCGCCCAGGTGTCAGAACCTGCGAAGACCCGGTCACTGAGCAGGATCGCCTTATCGGCTCCCATCGCATAGGCTTCCCTGATCGCGACATCTGCCTGGGGGGGACCCATGCAGAGGATCGTGACGTGGACATCCTCACGGCTGTCTTTGATACGCAGGGCCTGTTCTATGGCGTGCATATCATCAGGGTTGATGATACTCGGTACACCCTGTCTGATCAGGGTCCCGGTCTCTTTGTTGATCCGTACCTCATTGGTATCAGGTACCTGTTTTATACATACTATTATCTTCATGCTGCTTTCTCCTGCGCTGTTTCGTTTCAGCTCAATACACTCCTGCTGATGATCAGCTTCTGGATCTCGTTGGTTCCCTCGTAGATCTCCGTGATCTTTGCATCCCGGTACATCCGCTCAAGAGCGTAATCATTCATATACCCATACCCGCCATGAATCTGCAGGGCAAGGTTGGTCACGAACCGTGCGGTCTCAGAGGCATAGAGTTTGGCGATCGCACCCTCTGTCGTGACCGGCAGATTCTGATCGACCAGCCATGCTCCGCGATAGGTCAGCCATCGTGCCGCCTCGATGCGGGTCTTCATCTCTGCAAGATACCAGGCGATCCCCTGCTGGTAGCCGATGGGTTTACCGAACTGGGTTCGTTCCTTCGCATACTTCACTGCCAGGTCGAATGCCCCTTCGGCTATTCCCAGACCCTGTGCAGCTGCTACGGTGATACGGGCTGCATCGATGGATGCCAGAGCCATGCTGAAGCCCTTACCGCGTTTACCGAGCATGTTCTCTTTCGGGACTCTCAGGTTCTCGAAGATCAGTTCAGCAGTGTCAGACCCTCTGATCCCCATCTTCTCTTCGATCTTCCCGATCTTCAATCCGGGAGTCCCCGCTTCTACGATGAACGCTGAGATGCCTTTGACTTTCAGTTCGGGCTCGGTCAGGGCGAGGATGGTATAGATACCTGCCACACTGCCCCCTGAGATGAAGCATTTGGAACCGTTGAGCACGAAATCATCCCCGTCTTCGACGGCTACCGTCTGTACGTTCGAGGCATCAGAACCGGCATTCGGTTCGGTGAGGGCAAAAGCTCCAACCACCCCGCCTTCAAGCAGCGGACGCAGGTAGCGGTCTTTCTGCTCATGGGTCCCGAACAGGTGTATGAACCATGCGGCTCCCTGATGGATCGAATAGATGGCTGCCGTAGCAGCACACTTCTTTGCAAGTTCTTCGGTAGCTATGGTCTGAGCCATCTTATCAAGTCCCGAACCGCCGTACTCCTTGGGGAATCCCAGACCGGTGATACCACATTCGGTCAGCTTCCTGAAGGTCTCTGCAGGGAACCTGTGCTCCCGATCGATCTCCGCTGCAATGGGTTCACAGACTTCTTCTGCGAACTTCCGTACCGTCTTCTGTACCATCTCCTGCGCGGGTGTCAGCCTAAAATCCATATGTCTACTCCTATGCTATCAGCAGGTGCTTTCCTTATGCAGGAACTGCTGATTCATTACTCTATCCAGCTGATCAGATGATCGAGATCCTCTCGTTCACTGATCACATTGTTCGCCGGGTAGTCCCAGTCGGGGTACCCGATAGCTATCGATATAGCCAGATTCTTGCTCTCTTCGATCCGGGCCATCCGCCGTACCACCGAGCTGTAGGTGACTCCCTGTTCTGCGATGCAGGTCCCCAGACCATACTCCATGGCTGCAAGACAGATCGTCTGTACCGCCCCGCCGATATCCATCAGAGGACCTTTGGGCGAGAGGGCTTTATCGTAGGTGATCACACAGACCGCAGGTGCATCGAAATACCTGAAGCCCCGTTCTACCCAGGCCTGCCGTTTCTCCGTATCTCCCCGCTGGATATCCATCGCCCCGAACAGCTGCTTGGCAATACCCACCTGACGTTTGCGGAAGATACTCTCCTTCGGCCATTCGCTGGTACTCAGTTCCGTCTCTGCGGGGTCTCCGTTCCGGAACTTCCGGGCGTTCTCCTGCTGGATCGCCTTGAGTGCCTCACCGCGGATGACCACGAACTCCCACGGCTGACTGTTGACCGAGGAGGGGGACCTTCGGGCTGCACAGAGCAGGTGTCTCAGGATCTCATCATCTACCGGTCTGTCCAGGAACTTCCGGATGCTTCGTCTCTCATGTATCGCTTCGAGCACATTCATCTGCTGTTCTCCCCTCTTCAGAATTACTCGGGATCTGCAAAGAATCGAGCTTCCATGACTTTCAGGTCCTCTGCTACAGAGATCTCAAAGGGGATCAGATCAAGGATCTGACTCTGCAGATCGATCCCGGGGGCGATCTCTATCAGATGCAGCCCAGCCTTCGTGAGTCTGAACACACAGCGTTCGGTGATATAGAGCACCTCCTGCCCGGTGTCATTGGCATACTCCCCACTGAAGCTCACCTGCTGCACTTCCGGTGTGAACTTCAGGATCGATCCCTCACGGTCGATAGACAGCTTACCTTCTTCGTAGTGGATCTGCAGGCCTTTCACACTGAAGGGGAAGCAGTAGACTGCTTTCTTGGTGTTCTGTGTGATGTTGATGAACCCGCCGACTCCTACGATACTGTCGCCTGACCTGCTCACGTTGACGTTGCCTTCATGATCGACCTCGAGAGCTCCGAGGAAGGTCACATCAAGACCTCCACCGTCATAGAAGTCGAACTGGTAGGGCTGGTCATAGATCACATGGGGGTTTATCGCCGCACCGAAGTCTGCACCGTTGGTAGGGATCCCTCCGAGCACTCCTGATTCGACCGTCAGATGGCAGTTCTTGCTCTTCTCGATGAACCAGCCCACCATCTCAGGAAGTCCTCCCCCGAGGTTCGCGATACAGTCCTGAGGCACTTCCTGAGCAGCCCGTCGGGTGATGATGTAGTGAGAGAGCGACCGTTTCTTCCCTCCGATCGAGCTCCGATCCTGCATCTTGCGCAGGAACTCCGGTATATGCTCCTCGGGCATCCTGATATCACCGGTGTAGTAGGGATTGAAGACTTCGAAGTGGGTCTGTTTCTGATTCGGTTCCACCACGACCGCATCGACCAGGAGCGCAGGGATCTTGACTTCACTGGGTTTTGCCGGCATCGAGGAACAGCGTTCGACCTGTACGATGACCTTCCCGCCGTTGGCCTTCACCGCCTGTGCCATCGACAGGGCATCGAGGAAGACCGCCTCCTTCTCCATCGTGATGTTCCCGCGCGGGTCTACGGTAGTACCTCTGATCAGCGCATAGTCGAGCGGGAAGGCCTTGTAGAACAGGTACTCCTCTCCGTCGATCTCATAGAGGCTCACCATCTCATCTTTGGAGATGCTGTTGAGCTTCCCCCCCTCTCTGCGGGGATCACAGAAGGTCTTCAGTCCCACTTTCGTCAGCAGACCGGGTTTCCTCCCTGCCATGGCACGGAACATCTGTGAGATGACTCCCATGGGGATGTTGTAGGCTTCGATCTTCTCAGCCGCTCCCATGTCAGCAAGAGTCAGCATCGATCGATAGTGTCCTGCGATCACTTTGGTGAACAGTCCATCGAGGCTGATCTGATCGATGAAACTGACTCTGTCGTAGATCCCCTGTCCTGCAGCCACCACGAGGGTCAGATCCCTTGGTTCCTGTTCTGCTTCGAATCGTTCCTTGATGGCGACTTCCAGCGTCTCCGGTTGTGCAAGCGGGCCGAAGCCGTTGATCGCTATGACCTTGCCGTTCTCTATCATCTGTGCAGCTGCTTCTTTCGTTACTATCTTCATCATCTGTCATGCTTCCTTACGTTGTGCAAGTCGATCGATCAGCAGAGGCAGGATCGTGTCCCACTCCTCTGCAACACCTATGTCAGCTGTGGCGAAGATCGCCGCATGCGGGTCTCTGTTTATGGCGATGTGGAGCTTCGGGTCCTTGATCCCGCAGGTATGATGTGCGGCTCCCGATATACCGATACTCATGTACAGTGCAGGGTGGATCACCGCCCCGCTGGTCCCTATCATGGAATCCTCACGTTCTGTCCATCCCTGGTCCAGCGCGGGCCGGGTACAGCCGACAGCACCGTGGAAGAGCGAAGCGAGCTGTTCAAGCTGTTCCCAGTGCTCTTTACTCCCTATCCCCAGACCTCCGCCGATGACCACTTCCGCACTGCCGATGTCCACATCCTCTGTCTTCTGATCTCTCACTGAGGAGATCAGCCTGATGGGATCGAAAGCTCTGCTGTTCACGACCTCCAGCATGCGTACCCGGCAGGTGCGCCTGCTATCGACTTCAGCCCGCTCGAACATGCCTTTCTTGATCGTAGCCATCTGAGGCCGGGTATCAGGGCAGTAGATGTCTCCGAGGATCTTCCCTGCGAACGCCGGTACGACCTGTACATACGCATCCTGATCGAATCTCAGTTCGACACAGTGAGCTGCGAGCCCGGTGCGCAGGCGCACGGCGGCAGAAGAGGCCATCTCCGAGCCCTGCACCGTGGCAAGGATCAGGGCGATCTCCGGCTTCACCTGCTCGATAGCCGCTTCCAGGGCATCGATGTAGAGATCGGGACGATAGTCCCGGTATGCTTCTCCTTCGATGCAGATCACTTCATCGGCACCGTTCCATCCGAGTTCCGGTGCGAATCGCTGCACATCATCCCCGATGAGCAGCGCATGGACCCGGCAGGGACGATCCATCTGTCGCTGCAGTCTGCCGGCTTCTCCGAGCAGTTCCAGCATCCCCTCCGATGGTCCTTCATCATTGTGCGAGCCATATACGAGAATCCCAGAATACTTCTGTGTTTCCTGTTGCTGCATAAGTCTCTCTCCTAGTGTTCCTGAAGCACGCCGGCTTTCCGTATCTCGAGAAGCAGCTGTTCGACGATCTCATCAGCTGTACCGGTGAGCATCCTCACCTCCTTCTGCTGCGGCGGCTCATAGATAGCTCCTGCCTTCGTCGGAGATCCTGCATCCCCGATACGATCCTCATCTGCTCCGAGATCAGCAGCTCTGAGGATCTCATAGGGGATCCGGGTCGAGTACTTGATCCCTCTCAGGGTCTGATACTGCTTCTGAGCAACCTGACGGGTCACCCCGCACAGCATCGGCGGTGTGACTTCATAGGTGTTCACCCCGTGGTCGGAGGCTGCCGATACCACAAAGTGGTCCTGATGGTAGTCGATCGATCGTACGTGGAGCACATGAGGGATCTGCAGCCACTCTCCGAGCTGGGCTGAGACCTGGTTCGTCCCGCCATCGGAACTCTCGTTGCCGGTCAGGATCAGATCGTACGGGCCCCGGGCAGCTATAGCCTCTGAGAGGGTATAGGCGGTAGCCAGAGTGTCGGCTCCTGCGAATTTCCGGTCACTGAGCAGTACGATCGCATCAGCTCCGTAGGCCGCTGCTTCCAGCAGGGTCTCACGACTGTCATCAGGGGCCATAGAGAAGAGGGTGATGCTCCCGCCGTGCTGCTGTTTCAGTTCAGCTGCCCGGATCACGGCGTATCGGTCGAGCTCATTGAGCATCGCAGGAGCTCCTGCCCTCTGCAGTCTCTTGGTCTTCGGATCGACGCTGATCTTATCGTAGTATGCCGGATCAGGTACCGGTTTGATGCATACAGCTATGTTCAGTCCTTTCATGTACGCTCCTTCTCCTCCCTAGCTCAACGCATCACGCGCTGCGACGATAGACATGATATGAGAGGTACCTCCCGAAGGGATGACCGCAAGGGCATCTCTGAGATACCTGCCGATGGGATACTCATCAAGCAGCCCGTAGCTGCCCATCATATCCATACTGCGTTTGGCGGCTCGTACGGCCGCTTCTGCACAGAAGAGTTTTGCTGAGGAGATCCTCGGCAGATACTTCCTGTCATGTCCCTGCAGGGAGACGGCATTATAGAGCATAGCATGAGAAGCCTCATACTCGGCACGATTCTGTGCGATGATCGACTGCGCGGTATAGAGTCGTGAGAGGGGTTTCCCGTAGATGATCCGCTGCTTGGCGAACGAGATGCTCTCTTCGTAGCAGCCCCGCAGGATCCCGACAGCGATCGCGGTCATGGCAGATCGTCCGTATCGTCCGATGGTCTGCAGTGCCACACGAGCTCCGCTTCCTGCAGGTCCCATGGCATACCAGGAGGGTATACGGATCTCTTTCATGATCAGGTCCCCTGTGGTCGAGGACTTCATACCGATCTTGTGTTCGACCCTGCCCCAGGTGAAGCCTTCATCTTCTGCAGGCACCAGCACGGCACTGATGATGTTGCGCCCGTTGGCTTCAGTACCCTCGACACCGGTGATGATCGCAAAATCAGCGAACCGGGCATTGGTGACAAAGCACTTCTGTCCACTCACGAGGTAGTGATCATCCCGGGCAGTGATGGTACTCGACTGATTGGAGAAGTCAGACCCGCCGGTCCATTCGGTTACGGCGAAACTCCCGATCTTCTCTCCCTTCAGCAGAGCCGGCAGATAGAGGTCCTTGAGCTCCTGTGAGGCAAAATCCTGGATGATCGCGATGGTGATATCGTTGGTCATGAACGCGATGGCAAGACCGGCAGAGTGCCTGGCGATCTCTTCGATCATGATCGTCCGTTCGGTAAGCCCGAACCCGACTCCCCCTTCTGATTCAGGGATGAAGCTGCCTATCATGCCGAGGGCTGCCATCTTCGGCCACAATTCCTGAGGACAGGTGTCCTGCTCATCCCATTGCTTCGCAAACGGCGCTATGGTATCTTCCACAAAAGCATGTATGGTCTTTCGTACGAGCTTCTGCTCCTCAGAGAAGAATTCAAACACATCAGCCTCCTGAAATTAGTACTTATCCGTGTATTCGGTATGCAGTATATCACTGCAATTACTATTTGGCAACAAATATTTCGTATGCGTACAATATAGTGAAAGACCCCTATGACGGCCCTCACAGGCTCGATACCAAAGGGATCCTTGCTCGAACGGGACGCATCTTCTGCCTGACCTTTTTTCTTCTGAGTCCATTCATCGCTTGCCCGATACGGCAGATGTACAGTACAATGATCCATCATGTGGATCACAGATGGACCGGTAGGTCTCCTCATCAGCCTGGTAAGCCAGGGCGGACTCATCGTCTTCTTCGCCGTAGTGCTCTTCAGGGTCGGTCTGTTCAGATCCATCCTGTTTCGATCAGGCAGGTCTCTGGGTGGTACCATCGTTCTGGTACTGTACTTCGGCGGGATGGGCATCATCGGGACCTATACCGGCATACCCATCCAGGGAGCTCTGGCGAACTCACGGATCGTGGGTGTCTTCGCAGGAGGCCTCATCGGAGGACCTGCGGTCGGTATCATCGCAGGGATCCTGGCAGGGATGCACCGCTGGGTCATAGATATCGGGGGGTTCACCTCCGTAGCCTGTATGATCTCGACCATCACCGAGGGCATGCTCGCAGCACTGCTGTACCGTCGCTTCCAGCTCAGTTCGAGGAAGTGGCTCATCGGTATCATCGGCGGGGCTGCTGCCGAGACCCTGCAGATGATCATCATCCTCCTGGTAGCCCGACCCTTCATCGCCGCTGTGGAGCTGGTCTCCACTATCGGCATCCCCATGATCATCGGTAATGCCATCGGGATCGGGATGTTCGTGGCCATCAGCGAGTTCCTCTACCGTGATGAAGAGCGTATCGCAGCCCGCCAGTCCCAGAAGGTGCTGGAGATCGTCGAGACGACCCTCCCGTTCTTCAAGAAGGGCTATACCGAAGAGCAGGCACAGCGTACCGCCGAGGTCATTCTCGACAAACTCGATATCGCGGCAGTGGCCTTCACCGATACCGAAAGGATCCTTGCCCATGCGGGTATCGGTGATGATCATCATCATGCGGGAGTCCCCATCCTCACGAGTTCCACGAAACAGGCGATCAGTACCGGCACACTGCAGATCACCCTGCAGCAGAAGGATATCGCATGTCCGAACCCGGACTGTCCGCTCAGATCGGCAGTGATCGTCCCGCTGATGAGAGCCGATCATCCGATCGGTGCATTGAAGCTCTACCGTGATAAGGAGTTCGCCATCAGTCAGGTGGACCTGGAGGTCGCCAAGGGTCTTGCGAACCTGCTCTCTCTGCAGATCGAACTCAGTGAGATCGAGAAGGGGGAACAGCTTCTGGCAAAGGCCCGCCTGAGAGCCCTGCAGAGTCAGATCAACCCCCATTTTCTCTTCAATACCATGAACACGATCTCTTCGTTCATCAGCGATGACCCGGAGAAGGCCAGGAACCTGCTGCTGAATCTGAGTGACTACTACCGGAGCAGGATGCATCTGGCTCGTGACTTCATCTCCCTTGCTGCAGAGATCGAGAACATTCATACCTATATCGAGATCGAGAAGGCCCGCTTCGGTGACAAGCTGACAGTCTCCTATGACATCAGCTGTGACCAGAGTGTCCTGCTGCCCCCGCTCATCCTCCAGCCGATCGTGGAGAACGCGGTCAAGCACGGGATCCAGAAGAGTATCCGCAGCGGCACGATCACCATCTCAGCTCACGATGCGGCTTCAGGGATCAGGATAGGGGTGAGCGATGACGGGATCGGTATGGATGAGCAGAGGCTCACGGAGGTACAGCGGCTGGAAGACCACGCACATGGACTGGGTAATGTCAATCAGCGGCTGATCAATCTCTATGGGGCTGATCACTGCCTGAACATAGTATCTATCCTTGATAAGGGGACCACCATATGGATGACCATACCCGGCGGGGAACAGACCTCAGGATCCTGATCGCCGATGATGAGGCTCCTGCACGAAGAGAGATCAGAAGGCTCCTGCAGAACGAGCAGGACATGCTCATCATACATGAGTCTGATAACGGGATCGATGCCTATGAGCAGGCTCTCATGCAGCGCCCCGATATCGTCTTCCTCGACATGCAGATGCCTGGGATGACCGGTATCGAAGTCGCTCAGGGGTTTCTCACCCATGAGTACGTTCCGCTGATCGTCTTCATCACCGCTTATGACAGCTATGCGGTAGAGGCGTTTGACCTGCACGCGGTGGACTATCTGCTCAAGCCCATGCATGAGCAGCGGTTCCACCGGATGCTCACCCGCATACGGGAGCGACTCGCAGCACAGGCCGGGCAGCAGCTCGATACATCCAGACTGCAGGAACTGCTGCAGCAGCTGCATACCGACAGCGGCAGTCCTTCTGCAAAGAGGATCTCGGTCTTCAAGGGAGAGAAGATCATCCCGCTGAAGATACAGGACATCCTCTTCGCCGAGGCAAAGGGGCGTTCCTGCATGATCTATACCGCTGATGCGGAGTACCGCAGTTCCTACCTGATGTATGAACTGCAGCAGATCCTCACCATGCCGATGTTCTATCACTCTCACCGCTCATACCTGATCAATCTTGACCGGATCGCTTCGATCGAGATCTGGTTCAACAACACCTATCGGGTCATGATGGAGGGCCGGGATGAGCACATACCGGTAAGCAGAGGGAACACGGCAGAATTCAGGGAACTGATGAATCTGGTCTGATTCACAGCTGTCTACCATTCATGCAGCAGATTTGACATCTCATGCAGCACCAAGCCCTTCTGAGAATCCACTCATGCTATATTCCCTCCCATAGTTCATAGACAGATGCACCGGAAGATGGGGAACAGGCTGTACGATCCGCAGATCCTTCGATCTCCAACCGTCTTGACACGGGGTCGTTCCCCACCTTCAGGGCATCTGAACAAGAGGAGGAATCATGGTAAGTTTCATCGCATCACTGGCAATCCTGATCATCGGCTATTTCACCTACGGCGTGGTAGTAGAGAGGATCTTCGGCATCGATACCAAGCGGACGACCCCGGCTGTCGCTCTGGAAGACGGGGTAGATTATGTACCCATGAAATGGAACAAGATCTTTCTGATCCAGTTCCTGAACATCGCCGGTCTCGGACCGATCTTCGGCGCAGTCATGGGAGCGCTCTTCGGTCCTGCAGCGTTTCTGTGGATCGTGTTCGGCACGCTGTTCGCAGGAGGGGTCCATGACTTCCTCTCAGGCATGATGAGCATGCGTCATGACGGGAAGAGTATCCCCGAGATCGTGGGGATCTACCTCGGGGACAAGATGCGCATGGTCATGCGGGGCTTCTCGATCATCCTGCTGATCCTTGTCGGTACGGTCTTCATGGCCGGTCCTGCAGGCCTTCTGGCGAACCTCGGGTTCAGCGGTATCTTCGCGAACAAGTTCTTCTGGGTCGTCCTCATCCTGATCTACTACTTCATCGCCACGATCCTGCCGGTCGATAAGGTGATCGCACGGATCTATCCGCTCTTCGGGGCAGCTCTGCTGATCATGGCAGTGGGAGTCGGCGGTATGCTGATCATCACAGGAGCTCCGATCCCGGAGATCTCCCTGACCAACATGCATCCTGCAAGCCTCTCGATGTGGCCGATGCTCTTCATCACGATCGCCTGTGGAGCTATCAGCGGATTCCATGCTACTCAGTCCCCGCTCATGGCTCGATGTCTGGAGAACGAATCCTATGGAAGGAAGATCTTCTACGGGGCTATGGTCAGTGAAGGAGCGGTCGCTCTCGTCTGGGCTGCAGCTGCCATGGCATTCTTCCCCAATGGGATCCTTGGCTTGAGCGAGGTCGTAAACCAGGGTGGTGCAGGTCTTGTAGTGAACCAGATCTCTCTCGGGCTCCTCGGTCCTGTCGGTGGCGTACTGGCCATGCTGGGCGTCATCGCCTGCCCGATCACCTCCGGTGATACGGCCTTCAGAAGCACCCGTCTGATCCTCGGTGATATCTTCAACATGAGTCAGGACAGCATCAAGAACCGCCTGTTCCTTGCGATCCCCATCCTGGGTATCGGATTCGGTCTGAACTACATCGACTTCTCCATCATCTGGAGATACTTCGCCTGGTCCAACCAGACCCTTGCTACCATCGTCCTCTGGACCGGTGCGGTCTACCTCTACCGGAACGGACGCATCCACTGGATGGCTACGATCCCCGCCACCTTCATGACCGCAGTGGTCACCACCTATATCTTCCAGGCTCCTGAAGGTCTGAGACTCTCGACCTCCATCAGCTACCCTGTCGGTATCGCTGCAGCAGCAGCAGCGTTCATAGCCTTCATGCTCTTCGTCAGAAAGCAGGAGACTCCCGCCCTGAGCAGAAGCTGAAGATAGGGGAACTTACGTTCCCGCCGATGACCGAAAGAGGCCCAGCTCATACGGGGATCCCCCCCCCCGTACGCTGGGTCTCTTCTCGCTTCATGCATCCACGTTCGTCCCTCTTCATGCATGTCCGTTCGTATGCTTCTGCATCTCCTGCTGCCTGGTCCATACCCCACTCTGTTTCCCTGCGCTCCCCTCTGTACTCTATGCAGCCCGCTCTCAGCCGCTCTGCACGCAGAGGTCAGAACGGTCCCGCCCCGCTCCAGATCTGGTTGCATCATAGACTGATGCAGGGTTGCCAGCAGGCTTTACCTCGTTTCCTGTGATCCTGTTGTTGCATGCAGGGCAAAGAGCAGGTATAGTAATGAGAACAGACCCGGTTCAGGGAGGACAGATGACTGATTCAGACAGAGAAGTACCTGAGGCCTCCTGGCTCAGTGAAGAACAGAGCAGTCCCTTTCTCATATTCGAACTTGCCTCCTCACTGTTCGCCATCTCCTCTCAGACGGCAGTGAAGGTACGCCCCTATATTCACATCACCTATGTACCGGGCACTCCAGATCATATCCTCGGCATCATCCACATCCGCGGGGAGATCGAGTCCATCGTCGATCTGCGAAGGCTCTTCGGTATGCCGGTGAAGGAACCGGGGAACGATTCCAGGATCATCATCCTGCGCACCGATTCCCTTCAGACGGGGATCCTTGTAGACCATCTGGAAGATATCATCTCCATCCCGGTCTCTGAGATCTCATCGGTCCTCCCCTCTCTGCCTGAAGCGATCACCCATCTGGTACAGGGAGAGTTCCTGTATGCCGGCCGTCATGTCATGATCATCGATCCTGATCGTCTTGCAGGACAGGTGCTCGGAGATCAGTATGATCAGAGATGATCTGCCTGCGAGCTATCTGCTGTGCAGTATCCTCACGGTCCCCATGGCCATCGATATCGCACAGGTCCGTGAGATGCTCTCTGTCAGAGCTGCTGACGACACACAGCTGCAGGTGATGCGTCTTGAACAGCTTGCTGCGTTCAGCGGACACGCCGCATCAGCGATAGATGAGAAACTGCTCAGACTGGCAGCCTTTCCCGACAGGGCGCTTCTGATCAACTCACCTGGAGCGATCATCGAAAGCAGCAGCACTCAACGGTACAGCCTGCCGCCGCTGATCCGTTCAGTCATTCGCACCCGTTCGATCGGATCGATCCTGATCTATCAGGACCGGTCCTACTGCACCCTTGACCTTGAATCACTTGCCCGAGAATATCCGAAACCGGAGGAGTCCCTATGAAATCATTGCTTAAGAACAGCCTGAGGAACAAGCTGCTGTTCAGCCTGTTCCTGATCTGTTTCGTTCCCACCGCACTGGTCGGACTGCTGAACTTTGAGTACAGCCGACTGGAGGAACGAACCAACATCTTCTCCGAACTCAATGAGATCAACCGATCCAAGAGTCTGCAGATCACCGAACACCTTACCGATCAGATCTACCGGGCTCAGGCCCTGGCAGAGTTCAGTGAGGTCGAATCGTTCATCACGGCGGTCTCAGAGCTCCCGCAGGGGCTCTCTGCAGAAGAGACGATCGCACAGACCCGGCAGATCGCAGAACGATCCCGCAGGGATCTTGAACGCATCCTCGGATCCTCCGGGTTCAATGCCATGGTCCTCCTCTCCGCAACGAATGGGACCGTGCTCTTCGGCAGTGCTGATGCACCGATCAAAACCGGGGAGCGCATTTCGGCTCTGGGTACCGACCATATGCTCTATGAGACCTGGAGTTCAGTCAAAGGCAGAGAGCAGACGATCCTGCACGATGCCGTACTCTCTGAGAACTCAGGTCTTAGCCTGGCAGTCGGGGTCCCGGTGTATGACCGGATGGGACTCTTCTCACAGATCCTGGTCCTCTCCCTGCCGATGGAGCAGATCGAGCTGATCACTGCCATCGAGTTCGGCAGATATGCTTCCAGGGAATCCTACCTCATAGATAGTGACAGCAGGGTGCTCACCTCCCCCCGATTCCCTGCCGGTGCGAAGCGTATCGGGAGTATCTATGATGCCGATTACATGAGTGGAGCTCTTGCAGAAGAGACCTCCATCGAGGTGATCGACAGCACAGAAGATGGGAAACCAGTCATCCTCGCAGCACAGGAGATCGATCTGAGCGTGATCAAGGGGGCAGAGGCTGCATTCACCTGGCATATCATCACGCAGATGGACAGGGCCGAGATGTCCGCACCTGCTGTAGCCCGTGCAGGATTCACGATCCTCTTTCTCATCACGGTGGTACTGATCGTGCTGGTGATCGGATTCTTCCTCATCAGGAGAGCAATAGAACCGCTGATGCATCTCACAGGAGAGGTCAACAGACTCTCAGAGGGGTATCTTGACATCCATCTTCCCACCGACCGCACCGATGAGATCGGCATGCTGCTCAAGCACACCGACTTCATGGTTGAGCGGATCACCGAGGTGGTCAAAGCGATCGAGGAGACGATCGCACAGACGAACTCCATCGGCTCTACGATCGCCGCCAGTGTCCAGCAGCAGTCATCCATCGCAGTCGAGCAGGCCGGTTCGATCACTGAGATCTCTTCGACCATGGATGAGTTCACCTCCTCCTTCGCTCAGGTCTCAGAGAATGTGAAGTCAGTCTCACAGATGTCTGAGAACATCTACACCTATATCACCGAGAGCTCTCAGCTCATCGAATCCATGGCTGATAAGATCCGTGATATCAACGTCGACAACGACCGTGACATCGCGAACATCATGGAACTCAAACAGCGTTCCAAGGATGTGGCGAAGGTCATGGAGATCATCAATGGCATATCGGATCAGACGAAGATCATCGCCTTCAATGCAGCCCTCGAGGCATCGAGTGCAGGAGAGGCCGGCAAGCGCTTCGGGGTGGTAGCTGCCGAGATCAGGAAACTGACCGAGAGTGTCATCGATTCCACTTCGCAGATCGACAAGATCATCTCAGAGATCCAGAATCTTGCCGATCAGATGGTCCTCGCATCAGAGAAGACCACGAAGAACATTCAGAAGGGCCTTGAGTACTCATCAAGTTCTGTCGAGAACATCGAATTCATGGTGGAGAGCATCAGGACCACCAAAGAGGCTTCCCAGCAGATCACACTCTCTGTGCAGCAGCAGCAGACCGCTGCCGGTCAGATCCAGACCGGACTGCAGGAACTCTCGACCGGGGCTCAGCAGAACAGTGAGGCTATCGGCGCACTCAATGAGACAGGGAATGAGTTCAAGAGGATCGGCAGACAGCTGACCCTGCTGATCAAGCGTTTCAAATTCACCAGCACTGATATGAAATAGATCGTGGGAGGATGACTGCATGAAGCGAACCGGTATCCTGATCGTTGATGACAGTGCTTTTGCCAGATCACTGATCAGGGAGATCATCGGCAGTGCCCCTGACCTTCAGGTGATCGGAGAGGCTGCCGACGGTGTACAGGCGGTACGGATGAACAGCGAACTGCACCCGGACCTGATCACCCTCGATATCACCATGCCGGTGATGGGGGGGCTTGAGGCCATCGAGCAGATCATGGCCACGGCTCCGGTTCCCATCCTGGTGCTGACCTCGTTGACCGATGCCGATACGGCTTTCCAGGCTATCTCACGGGGAGCTCTGGAAGTAGCTAAGAAACCACAGGCCGCAGAGGCCGACCGGGTATCCCTGATCGCCAAGATCTCGCTGCTTGCCAAAGTGCCGGTCATCAGGCATATGAGAAGATCCTCCCAGAGGAGTCCGATCTCGCCTCCTGTGCTGCCGAGACCACTGCAGGGCAGCACAGGCAGGTCCATCATCGCTATCGCCGCATCGACCGGCGGGCCGAAGGCTCTGGCCGGACTGTTCGGCCGGATGCCTGCAGACATCCCTGCCCCCATTCTCATCGCACAGCACATCGGTGGTGGATTCTCTGCCGGCCTCGTCTCCTGGCTCAATCAGGTCTCGCCGCTGCAGGTGACCACCGCACACCATCATGAGCAGGTCCTTGACGGCCATGCCTATATCGCCCCTGATGGATTCCATATCGAGATCGACCCCTTCTCCTGCATCCGGCTCACCCGATCAGAGCCGTCCGATCCCTACACCCCTTCCTGCGACCGGCTCTTCACCTCCCTCGCCTCTTATATCAGGACCCATGCCGTCGGCATCATCCTCTCGGGGATGGGATCTGATGGTACGAAGGGGCTCACAGCGCTTCATGAGGCAGGAGGACGTACCATCGCTCAGGATGAGGAGAGTTCAGTGATCTTCGGTATGCCCAAAGCAGCCATCGAAGCCCGCTGCGTCGATTCCATCCTTCCCCTGGATGCCATCGCGGCACAGATCCTCGCTATCATCCGCTACCGGGGCTCACTCTCATGACCGGGTCTGTCGAACACCCGCTGATCACCGCCCGGATCAAAGCCCTCACCGGGACTTCCCTGCGCCATGTCTCCGTCTCAGCCCTCGATCGGCTGATCGGTTCGATGATGGACAGCTGCAGCTGTACCAGTGAGGCAGAGTTCCTCAGCAAGCTGCAGCACACCCCCTCGCTGCAGGAACAGCTCATCCACGCATCGACGGTCAAGGAGACCTACTTCTTCAGAGAACCGGCGACCATAGAGATGGTGATGAGATCGGTCATGCCGAGGCTGCTGGCAGCAGGGGATTCTGTCAGGATCCTCAGTGCCGGCTGCTCTTCAGGGGCAGAGGCCTACTCGCTGGCTATGGCCATCGATCAGACCTTCGGATCTGCCGTCCTGAGGCAGTGCACCATCGAAGGGATCGATGTAGACCCCTTATCGGTACGTGCTGCAGAGGCAGCCCGCTACTCGGATCATACGCTTCGGGGACTCTCGAAGCAGGTCTACCGCACCTACTTCACTGCAGCAGGAGTCCACGAACACCAGGTCCGAGATCATATACGAAAGCGAGTCAGTTTTCAGACAGCGAACCTTGCTGATGCTCAGCAGCTCTCGAAGCTCGGATCCTATGATATCATCTTCTACCGTAATGTATCGATCTACTTCGATCAGCAGACCCGCACGACGGTATTCACCAACCTGGCAGAGCTGCTGAAGCCTCAGGGAGTCCTGTGCACCAGTCCCTCTGAGACCTTCTCCCATACCATCGGGGTCCTGCACCTGGTACATGAGCAGGCTGTCTTCTATTTCAGCAAAACCCCATCTGAGCCGGCACCGCAGCCGGTCGCTGCTCCTGCAGGTCGACCACAGAGAGTCCACAGAACGAGAGAGACGCAGGTAAAACGGGAACAGAATCCTCGTCGGACACCGAAGAGAACGAACACCTCCTCACCCACTCTCGAGCAGGTGATCGGACTCTCACGTGCAGGGGATCATGCACGAGCCCTCGGACTCATCGAACAGCTGGATACAGAGGATCACCGGGTCAAGATCGTGCATGCCGGCATCCTTCTGGAGATCAATCGATCAACAGAGGCCATGAACCTCTGCCGTGCCCTGATCGAAGCCGATCCGATGCTTCTCGAACCCCATATCCATCTTGCACTGATCCACCGATCGCAGGATGATCCTGCACAGGCTCTGCAGGAACTGAAGATCGCCCTCTACATCGAACCCTCGTGCTGGGTCGCCCTGTTCCACGCTGCTGAGATCTATCGTAAGCAGGGGCAGGATGCCCTTGCCCTGCGGGACTACCGCAGGACGCTCGCTGCCGTCGCATCAGGGGTCTACCATCAGGAGCTGATGATCAGCACGATAGATGACCATTCAAAACAGCAGATCATACGATTATGCACGCACCATATCGAACAGATGACGCTCAGATCGTGAGAGTCAATCGAACCCGAAGAGACTGCAGAGCGGTAAGGAGAGTTTGTGGCATTTGATACAAAGAGATTTCTGGTCCGTTTCGTCGAAGAAGCACGAAAACACATCAAAGAGTTATCATCCGGTCTCATCGAACTGGAACATCGTCAGGATGATGAACTGCTCAACACCATCTTTCGGTGTGCCCACACGATAAAAGGTTCTTCCACGATGATGGATCTCCCGGAGATCGCCGAATTCGCCCATACCATCGAGAACAGTCTGATGTCGATCCGCGACAAGAAGAGCCCGGTCACCAGAGAGCTCATCGATACCCTGCTCGAGGCAATCGATCGCTTATCGGTCATGATCGATGAGGCTGAAGCCGGGAAGGAGATCAGGAAGCCCGAAGCTGCCCTGCTCGAGCGGATCATGCAGACCCCTGAGCAGGCCGTGCAGCTGCCGACCACCGAAGCTGCAGAGCAGGACCTGCCGGCTGTACAGCCCGAACGCAGGAAGAGGCAGCGGACAGCAGCAGGGACTTTCTCCATCCGAACCGAAAAACTCGACGATCTGATCCGTCTGGTCTCCGAGCTCTCCATCTGGAACAGGAGTCTGGAAGAACACCTGCAGGGGATCCATGCTGCTGCACAGCTCTCCCGATCGGTACGAGAGTCCTTTGACCGGAATGATATGCAGAGACTCAAAGGCTTGATCTCCACCCTCGAGGAACATACCGGGAATCTCTCCGCAAGCCTCATGCAGGACATGAGCACCCTCGATCAGCTCAATACCGAGCTGAGAGATACCCTGTTCGATCTCAGGATGGTTCCCATCGGGATCATCCTGGAGAAGTTCCCCCGGGTCGTCCGCTCCATCGCCGAAGCCTACCACAAGCAGATCATCCTGAGCATCACTGGAGAAGAGACGGAACTGGACAAGAAGATCATCGAGATGATCGATGAATCACTCATCCAGATCATCAGGAATGCCATCGATCATGGTATCGAGTCACCGGAGGAGCGAATCGGCGCAGGGAAGCCTGCTGAAGGGACCATCCGGGTCCATGCCGGGTATGAACAGGGCATGTGCAGGATCACGATCTCTGACGATGGAAGGGGGATCGATACCGCCCGACTTACGCAGAAGGCGGTGGAAAAGGGTATGCTCACGACCAGTGAAGCTGAGAAGATCATCAGACGGCCCACCTCAGAGGCACTGATCGATCTTATCTTCACAGCCGGTCTCTCTTCGAGCAGCATCATCACCGATCTCTCAGGGAGGGGTGTCGGGATGGACATCGTCCATGAGAACATCATCCGCAAGCTGAACGGGCAGATAACAGTAGAGAGCATCCCCAACGAAGGGACCTCCTTTTCGATCATGCTGCCGCTCAACACTGCGATCATGCAGGCAACAGTCTTCAGGATCGGCACGCAGGAACTTGCCGTACCCTCCCATGCCCTGCATGAGGTCCTGCGGGTGGAGAATGAACAGTTCATCGACGTGGTCAACGGGAGGGCTGTCAGGCTGCGGGAGCAGATCATACCGCTGGTACAGCTGGAGCGACTCCTGAAGATCACCGGGGAAGCTGCACAGAAGCAGAGCCAGCTGGTGCTGATCATCAAGACTGCGAACGGGTTCGCAGCGGTGGCTGTCGATGACATCATCACACAGAGCAGTTTCGTGATCCATTCGCTGCCGAAGCACCTCCAGCATACCAGGTGGGTCTCCGGCTGCATCATCACCGGAGCCTACAGTATCGTCAACCTGCTCAATACCCGACACCTCGTCGAGTACGCACAGCAGGCGGATCTGACAGGGACTGCAGCTGCCGGGAATGCTGGAGAGCAGAATATCATCAGTATCCTGGTCGCGGATGACTCTATCAGCACCCGCGATATAGAGAAGAGCATCCTCGAATCCTACGGCTACCGGGTCGAGACGGCTTCAGACGGACAGGAGGCGCTGGAAATGGCACGTGAGAAGCAGTATGACCTGATCATCACAGATATCGAGATGCCCCGTATGGACGGGATCAGCCTGACCATCCAGCTTCGCAAAGAGCGCAGCTACGCACACATCCCCATCATCCTCGTCACCTCACGCGATCAGCAGGCCGATAAGATCAGGGGAGCACAGGCAGGAGCTGATGCCTATATCATAAAATCGTCCTTTGACCAGGAGAATCTCATACAGACCATCAGAACGCTGGTCTGATCAGTACAGAAGATAAAAAAGAGATGAGTAAAAAAGCATGAATGACAACACAACAGAATCAGTAGAGGTCCTTGTAGTCGATGATGACCCGTTCGTCCGTGAGATGATCTGCGATATCCTCGATGAGAACAGCTATCGGACACGGCAGGCAGAACACGGCAGGCAGGCACTTGACATCCTGCAGGAGACCGGCAGCATCGGACTGATCATCACAGATGTCCATATGCCGGTCATGAGCGGGATAGAGCTCGTAGAACAGGTCAGACGCTCAGATACGGGGATCCCGATCATCATCCTGACGGTGAACAGTGAACTCAGCACGGCCATCGATGCGATCCGAAAAGGGGCGGATGACTACATCCTCAAGGGCAGCACCATTGGTGATACCCTCCCCCTGTCAGTGGTGAAGGTCCTTGAGCTCTATGACCTGAAGGCAGAGAACAGGAGACTGTTCGAAGACCTCTCCCGAAAGAACGCCGAACTCGAGCGACTGGCGTTCATTGACGGGCTCACCGGGGTAGCGAACCGGAGGTACTATGATCTTACCCTGAACTCCCTGTGGCATACTGCCAGGCGGAACCACCAGCCCATATCGATGATCATGACCGACATAGACCGGTTCAAAGAACTCAATGACACCCTCGGCCATCAATATGGTGATCTGTGCATCAGATCAGCAGCCAGGACCCTGGATTCACTGCTGAAGAAGACTGATACCATCTTCGCCCGCTTCGGAGGGGATGAGTTCGCAGCCATCCTGCCGCAGACCGCCTCTGATGAGGCAGCTGCCATCGCAGAACAGATGAGAGTCCGTATCGAAGAGCTTCGGGTCACTGACCCCGAGACCGGCAGATCGATGGACTTCACCATGAGTTTCGGCATCTTCGGTCTCACCCCCGAGTTCGGCTCTCAACCGGAGATGCTCCTTGAGGGGGCAGATGCCGCACTCTATGATGCAAAACATTCAGGCAGGAACACGGTCATCGTACGGGATCTCTGACCAGATGCAGCACAGGCGTACCGGATCACTCCGGTACGCCTGTAAGCAGTCAGTTCATCCTGAGATGATCATCGATCAATTATACAGAAGACCCTTGATATCAGCATCATCCATGTTGTCCTTGTTGTAGAACTTGGCACCGGTATCGACATCAGCTACGCTCTTGCCCAGGTAGGCATCGTAGGCAAGTGATACAGCCTTGTACCCGATCTGGTAAGGATCCTGAGTGATGGAACCGAGGAAGTACTCTTTTCGTACCGCATTCTTCTGTCCTGCACCGGCATCATATCCGATGACTGTCAGCTCAGGGTATCGTACAGGAAGGTCAGCACCGTCATTCGTTGCTGCAAGTATCCCCTTTGCGGTATTCTCATTGGTACAGAAGACTCCCACGATATTCATGTCAGCGACTTTGTTCAGTACGGCGCTTGATGATGCGGTGACATCCGTAGCTGCAGAAGTAGCTGGTACGATCATATCGATCATGACCTTGGATCCGCTGACAGGGCTGTCATCTGCGATGAACGCGGTGTTGCCCATGACTTTGATGTCACTCTTGCTCAAGCTGGTATTCTTGTCGATCAGGTCTACCATGTAATCTCTGAAGCCCTTTCCACGGCTGAGCAGTGATTCACCGGAAGCATCCTGGTTCATGACCACGATCGTCACTGGAGCAGCGGCTGTCGCATTCTCGATATCAGCTTTGATCACTTCGAACATCTTCTGTGCAGCAAGACCTGCAGCAGCATAGTTATCAGTGGAAGCATTCGCATAGATGGAACCAGCGGGAGCGTCGGGTACACCGGAGTCAAATCCGATCACCGGGATCTTCTGATCCAGAGCGTCCTGAAGCTGATCCATGACTGCCCCGGTATTCAGTGCTGCAAGAGCGATAGCTGCTGGCTTCTTAGCCAGTGCATTCTTGAGCATCTCTACCTGATCCTGTACATCGCTCTCTGTTGCAGGGCCTTCGAAGGTCATGTCGACACCCAGCTCAGCTGCTGCATCCTGTGCACCCAGCTTGACCTGCTGCCAGAAATCGTGCTGTTCACCTTTTGAGACGACAGCGATATAAGGGGTCTCACTCTGTGCCTGTGCAAAGGCAGCCATCGAGACTCCCAGGAATGCCAGAACCAGGAGCATGGATACGATCTTTTTCGAAACTTTCATAGAAGTTCCTCCTCTTTTTTTTATCCGGTGCCTACAGCACCGGGTAGAACCTGTGTGATTGCAGGAACGACCGCCTGCTCAGGCGTTCTTCCTGAACTCTCTCTTAGCAAGCTTCTCTTCCCGTCTGATGCGGGCCTGTTCTGCCTTCTCTTCGGCCCTCATTCGAGCATAGGTATGATCACGCTCTTTTGTCAGTGCAGCGATCTCATCAGTGATGCCTCTGGCACGGTCTGCTTCCGCACTCTCCAGATTCGCCTTCAGATCATCGATCTTATCGTTCATCGAATTCCGGTAGCGTTCTGAGGCTGCCACGATCTTCTCCAGTGATGCCTTGTTCATCTTGTAGATATCAAGCAGCACGGCAAGGATGACCACGACACCGGTGAAGAAGGTCTGGTAATGCGATTGGAGGTCCATCGAGGGCAGACCTGTTCGCAGTACGCTCATGATGAACACACCGATCAGCGTCCCGGATACAGAACCGATACCACCGGATAGGGAGGTACCGCCGATGACCGCTCCGGCGATGGCATAGAGCTCGAACCCGGCACCCTGGGCAGGCATGACGGTCGTATAGACTGCTGCGAATGCGATACCGCCGATACCGGCACTGATACCGCTTACGATATAGACCGACATCTCCCATTTCTCCACATTGATCCCTGAGAGTCTGGCAGCCTCTTTGTTACTGCCGATCGCAAAGATATATCGTCCCATCTTCGTCTTGAACAGGATGACATAACTGATGAAGGCGAACCCGAAGAGGACCAGAGCACCGGTGGGTATCGAGCTGTTGTCTTCAGTGATGTACTTGAAGATCCCCTTGAACCAGCCGCTGGGTTCTGATCGGGTGGGAAAGGTCGCTGATCGAACGTTCGAGACGATGGAACCGACGCCCTTTGAGATCATCATCGTACCCATGGTGGCGATGAACGGCGGCAGTTTCAGTTTAGCAATGAGCAGACCGTTGAACAGCCCGAAGAGTGCTCCGACGACGACGATGAACAGCAGTGAGATCCACATCGGCCATCCCCAGGACTTATAGGCAGTCCCGCCTATGATCGCGGCAGCCATCATGACCGTACCACAGGAGAGGTCTATCCCGCCGGTGATGATGACGAAGGTCACACCGATCGCGATGAACCCTATGTAGTAGGAGGAGTCAAGGATATTTACCAGAGTGGTATAGGATATGAAGTTCCTGCCAAAGATCGCAAAGAACACATAGAGGATGATCAGAGCTGCAGGGGCAAGTATCTTCTGCAGCCCTTTGCTTTTCAGATCCTCGATCCGGTTTTGTTTTTTCGTCAAGGTCTTATTCATCGTTCCTTACTCCTGCTTAGTTGTTCATGGTCGCATAGTGCATGATCTGTTCCTGATCAGCGTCACAGATATCAAGTTCTCCGGTGATCCTGCCTTCACACATCACCATGATCCTGTCGCTCATACGCAGTACTTCCGGCATCTCAGAGGAGATCATGATGATCGCTTTCCCCTCTTTGGCCAGTTCGTTCATCAGATGATAGATCTCGCTCTTTGCCCCTACATCGATCCCCCGTGTCGGTTCATCGAAGATGAGGATATCGCTGTTGCGGATCAGCCATTTTGCGATGACGACTTTCTGCTGGTTCCCCCCTGAGAGGTTCACTACCAGCTGGTCGAGAGACGGGGTCTTGATCTTCAGGGTCTCTGCATACTCCTGAGCGGTCTCAGTGATCTGTGTCTTGCGCATGAACCCGTGCTTCTGGAAATCCTCATATGAGGCCATGATCGAGTTATCCTCGACGCTCAGTCCGGTTGCCAGCCCGTATCGCTTGCGGTCCTCTGAGAGATACCCGATGCCGTAGCGTACTGCAGCCATCGGGTCACTGATGAAGGCTCTTCTGCCATTCACTTCGATGATCCCGCTGGTGGAGACATCAGCCCCGAAGAGGGCTCTCATCGTCTCGGTCCTGCCTGCACCGATCAGGCCAGCGAACCCCAGGATCTCTCCCCTGTGGAGAGAGAAACTGACATCTTTCACCATCCTGCCTGCGTTGAGCCCGGTGACCTTCAGCACCACCTCGGCATCAGCGGGGACGTTGCTCTTCTGCTTCGGATCCTCATAGATCACTCGTCCGACCATCATCTGTATGATCTCTTCCTTGGTGACCTTGTCCGTATCTTTCGTCCCGATGTACTCCCCGTCACGCATGACCGTAACCCGGTCAGTGATCCTGTGGATCTCATCCATGCGGTGCGAGATGTAGATCATCGCGACCTGATCCTGTGCAAGCTTTCTCATGATGGAGAACAGCTCATCGATCTCGGTGTTCGTGAGAGCTGCTGTCGGCTCATCAAGGATCAGGACCTTGAGGTTGTGCGATACCGCTTTGGCTATTTCGACCATCTGCTGCATCCCGACAGTGAGCTTCCCGAGCTTCTCAGCCGGGTCGATGTTCATGTTCAGCTGTTCGAAGAGCTTGCGAGCCCGTTCATTCTGAGCCTTCTCATCGAGAAAGAGTCCCTTCATCTTCATGGATTCTCTTCCTATGAAGATGTTCTGAGCGACTGTCAGATGATCCATCATATTCAGTTCCTGATGGATGATGCCGATTCCCATCTGGAGGGCTTCTTTCGGCCCCTGCGGATGGAACATCTTCCCCAGATAGTGGATCTCCCCTGAATCTTTCTCATAGATACCGGTGAGGATCTTCATGAGTGTCGATTTCCCTGCTCCATTCTCACCTACGAGGGCATGGACTTCCCCCTCACAAAGATCAAAATCCAGACCTTTGAGAGCATGGACACCTTTGAACCGTTTATCGATGTGTTTCATGGATAGAATTTGTCTGCTCAACCTGTCACTCCCGGAACCGCCTGCATCGGCAGTGTTCAATCATTAGATTGATAGTATCCACCCGTTTCTCAGATCGCGAAATAGAGGATTTTACGGTGTTTGTCTAAATTATTCCGGTTCGATGAGATATCACACTGATCTGCTCACACGTGCTGAAAAGAGGTTGCTGGTCCCTCAGGGGCTGTTCCTGAAGGGATAGAGCAGTTCCTGGTACTCTCGCTGGAACATGTTCTCCCGGGTGATCAGTACTGACCCGGTGTCATGGAACTCCGGGACCGGCTTCCCGCTGAGATAGTCGACAGCGATCTTCACAGCCATGTACCCCATATTGTACGGTCGCTGCACGACCGTCGCATCGATGACCCCCGCTTCGAGGAAGGTGAGTTCTCTCACCGCATTGTCAAAGGCCACCACTTGGATCGTATCCTGCAGCTGCCTGTCTGCCACCGCACGCGCTGCGCCCAGGGACGCGACCTCGTTGAGAGCCACGATGCCCCCGAGGGTCGGGTCATCGAGCAGTCCCAGGGTGATCTCATAGGCTTTGTCCTCTTCGACATCACAGTACCAGGTACCGATGATCTGTGTTGCATCGATGGCCTGACGGACTCCCTTCTCCCGGTCGATCGCTGTTGCCGCCTCCCGGATGTGACTCACGATCGCGATCTTCTGTCTCTCCCGTCCTTCGAGCAGCCGCAGCATCTCTCTCCCGGCTTTCTCACCTGCTGCGATGTTATCGGTGGCGATGAAGGAGACGGGGATCGATGAATCGATGCCGGAATCGAAGGTCACTACCGGGATACCGTAGGATTCTGCCTTTTTCACCGAATCGACCAGCCGCACATAATCTGCAGCTACCAGGACGATCAGCGGGGGCCGCTGCTCGATGACCTCCTCGAGGATGATGATCTGCTGGTCTATCTCCTTCTCGAACCTGGGTCCCGAGAGTTCCACAGTCACCCCGTACTCTTTTGCCGCTTCCTGAATCCCCCGTTCGGCGATACCCCAGAACTCCATCGGTACCACTTCCGATGACTTCATGACGAACTGGATCGGCTGATCGAGCTTGATATGGTTCGGCACCGTCTGCTGATAGAAGATCGTCAGGAAGAAGAAGAGCACCAGAGCAGCCATGAGACTCAGGAGCAGGACCAGCCAGTTTTTCATCGTATTGCCTCGCTTGAGGGGATCCTGACGGTGATGGTCGTCCCGACCCCTGGGGTACTCTCACAGTGCAGTCCATAGGACTCACCAAAGTAGAGTCGTATCCGTGCGTGCACATTGCGTACACCCATCCCCTGTCCGCTCGCACGGTCAGCCTCATCATCCGGCTCCTCACGCAGTGTGTTGAGCTTCTCGACGGTCTCCGGTGACATGCCTCTGCCGTTATCAGAGACCGTGAAGATGAGCACCTTCGCCTCTCTCCTTCCGGTGATCTCGATGAGTCCCTTGTGATCGACCTCTTTGATCCCGTGATAGATGGCATTCTCTACAAGCGGCTGAAGGGTGATCTTCAGGATGTGCTCATCACCGATCCCCGGATCGATATCGATGTGAGAGTCATACTTGTTCCTGTAGCGCATCTCCTCGATGGTCAGATAGGATCTCACATGATCGATCTCATCACGCACTGAGATCAGTTCCCGCCCTTTGCTGATGCTGATACGCATCAGCTTCGAGAGCGCCGAGGTCATCAGTACCACCTCTTTGTGCTGTCGCATCTCTCCCATCCAGATGATCGAATCAAGGGTATTGTAGAGAAAGTGGGGGTTGATCTGAGCCTGCAGGGCCTTCAGGTCACTCTTGCGCTTGAGTTCCTGTTCCTTCACGTTCTCTACCATCAGCTCCCTGATACGGGTGACCATGATGTCATAGTCATGGGCAAGTTCCCTGATCTCATCGGTAGCATCGATCTGCCCGACAAGATGGAAGTCCCCGGTATCGACACTCTTCATGATCCCCTGCAGTCTCTTCACAGGGCTGGTGATCCCCCGGGTGATGCGATTGGTGGCAAGCCCGACGATGAGAAAGAGGATGAGCCCGATAGCGGCATAGGTGATCTGTACATAGGTCCAGTCTGTGATCATATCGTCCCTGAAGAGGACACTGACCACATGCCATCCGGTCATCGAGGAGGTGTTCACGAAGTAGTAGTGCTGCCCGTCTGTGAACATGTTCTGCTCATCCTGCTGTGCGATCTCCAGAAGCTGCTGTACCGGTTCGTCCTTCACACCGCTGTAGACCAGCTGCTGGGTGGGATGATAGACATAGTCACCGTTCTCATCAAGGATGAAGTTATAGCCTCTGCGGCCGGTGACCATGGACTGGCAGAGCTCCTGGATACTATCGAACTTCAGATCGACCAGCAGCACGCCCAGAGGCTCTTCGGTATCAGAGGAGAGGATCCCGCGGCTGAGCGAGGTGACCCAGGAGTACTCCCCTACGATGAGATTCTGCACATAGGACCCGGAGATGATCGTCCTGTCCGGGTTCTCCAGGGCACTGACGAACCAGGGACTCTCTGTCACATCACTCCAGGGATTGATCTGTACAGCGGCATCTGCAGAGAAGATCGTCCCGGACAGGTCGGTGAAATAGATATTGAGGATGTCATCCCGTGCCTTCAGATACCGTCCTATCTGCTCCTGGATCAGCGCACGGTGGTCGTTCAGCGATACGGCATACTCGCTGCGCAGGACGTCCTGGGAACCGCTCTCTTCGATGATCGCCAGCGAGAGGTTCTCCATATCCTCGATATAGGAATCTATCTGGCGGGTGAGCTGGCTGAGCAGGGTCCTGTTCGAGGCGATCATGGAATTCCTCACCGTCGTCACGGTGAACTGGAAGGAGACGATCTGCATGATGAAGATGGTCCCGAAGATGAATACGATGAACACCGTATAGATCCTGGACCCCAGAGTCCCGATGCGAAACAGCCCCTTCATGCTCCCAGACTCCTTCTGTACTCAAGAGGGGTCCTGCCGGTCAGTCTCTTGAAGATGAGGGAGAAATACCGCGGGTCACTGAAGCCGACCAGTTCTGCGATCTCATAGGCCTTGAGCGATGAGTTCTTCAGATGCACCTTCGCCTGTTCGATACGACGACCGGTCAGGTATTCTACGAAGGTACTGCCGGTAGCCTCCTTGAACAGATAGCTGAACTGGCTTGTCGAGAGGAACAGCTCATCGCAGATATCCTGCAGTGAGAAATCCTTCTCGGTGAACCGGGCATCTATGATCGTCCTGGCCTTGTCCATGCGCGAGGCAGTGTTATCGTGTCGCTTTGCCTCGATACGATCTTCGATGGTCGTGATGGTCCTGGTGAAGAACCCCTTCGCCTGATTGATCGATACGAAATAGTCAGTCTGATAGGGTATGGACTCATCTTCTTCGGTGATGAGATTCATCTCCTGGGCGAAGTCCTGCAGCCGTGCATGCATCCGTATCAGATAGAACGAAGCCTCATGCAGCGTCAGATAGTGCAGTTCGAAATAGGAGAAGATCTCCTCGAGAGCCGTGCGGGTAGCATCTCTGCTGCCGGTCTTCAGCTGATCGATCAGTCCGCACAGCAGCAGGTTGAACCGCTCAGGGGAGACCGTCTGCCTGTTGCGGATCTCTGATATATGCAGGATCCTTGAGGTACCGAGTACCTGCACATAGTCCACGGCACTCAGAGCCCCCCGGTAGGAGATCACGATATGAGAGAGGTCGGTCACCACTTCCCCGCACCCTATCGATACCTGCTCCTCCCCCCGCTTGCTGATGAAGGAGAAGACGCTTCTGGCGATCTCATACCCCCGCTGCTTGACCCGTGTGCTGTAGGCCCTGCAGGTCTGAGGGTCCTCAGAGCCGCAAACAGGGTCCTGCAGGATCAGCACGATGTTCTCCTCTCTGTTCGAGAGCAGTTCATCCGCCGGGAGGAGATATCCTTTCATATGTTCTGCAAGGGAGAGCCGATCGAGCTGGTCCCAGGAGGGCGGGATCCTGATCACCGCGATCTGGTAGAGGCCGTGGAGGTCCTCCCACTGGAAGTAGCTCTTTCGCTGTGCGATATCGGAGGCTTCCAGTCTGCCGGAGATCATCCGGTAGAGAAACCGTTCCCGAAGCAGGGGGAAACTCGCTTCGAGTTTCTCCTGCAGCTCCGCCTGGAGGTCCAGGTCCTGTCTCTGGGTATCGAGCTGCCCCCGGACTCTCTTCAGTACCTCTGTCAGTTCATCTGCAGTGATGGGTTTGAGCAGGAACTCATTCACCTGGTACTTCAGGGCCTCCTGGGCATACTCGAAGTCATCATGACCGGAGAGCAGCAGTACCATGATCTGCGGGTACTGTTCATGGATGAGCCTGCTCAGTTCCAGACCGTCGATCTTCGGCATCTTGATATCGGAGATGACGATGTCCACCGGATGTGTTCTCAGGTATTCGATCGCCTGCTGGCCGTTCTCCAGCAGGGCAGCAAGAGAGAACCCCAGAGGCTCCCATGCGATACACGAAGAGATCCCTTCCCGAATGATCGACTCATCATCTACGAACACTAATCGGTACACGTGCCATTCACCTCACTTGACTTCGGGCAGGTCAGCCCCTCTTACAGGTATACTACCACAGGAGCTCGGGATCACAAAGCAGTTCTGCATCTCACAGCGACCCGTACAAAGCCTGCAGGTTCATGAACACGCCGGGGATCGCCCTCTGACTGCTATCTGAAGAACTTTCAGCCCTCTTTTTCAACAAATGAGTTTCAATCACTCCGGTTTATGTGGTATCCTTCAACTGTGACAGACCATCAGCTCACCGTGATACCGCCATACCCTCAGGTGCCCGGCAGTATCACAGGGTCATGATGAGCCTCTCACGCTGAGACCCCATACCTTCTTCAGCGTGGGGATACCGGTCGATCCCGAGTACTGACGGCTTCCGGTCCGGCAGAATGATCGAGATCGACTGAAACACGACAAGGAGCAGCGATGCGGTATACCAGGGAAGAACTTGATCAGGCATTCACAGCAGTGCTCACCGCAGTGGGAGAAGCATGCAGCTCTACCGATGAGCAACTCCTGCGGCTCAGGGCCAATGAGACGGCTCGACTCATAACGCTCATACCGTTCCTTGCGGGGTCCGACACGCCCGAACGTGATGGAGCCTCCAATCTGGCTTCCTACCTCCTGTCGACAGCCCCTGCGACCAAGTCCTATTACCTCCACACCCCGTTCGATGATGATCAGGTGTCACACCGCCTGATCCAGGCACTCACCATCTCATCAGGGGATCAGGCGGTATGCAGTGCAGGGGGAGCTCTTCTGGCGCTGAACATGCTCACAGATTACCAGCGTGACAGCACCGCCGATACCCTGGCGGGGAAATACAACCCTGTCGCCTCAGGCATATGGGACTTCGAGCTCCTGCAGGCCGCACTTCTAGCAGTATTCGAACCGTTCAGAGACCTCTACGCGGTTATCATAGACCCTGATTCCTACATCACAACTTATTGGGAGAGTTAACACATGAACCTGAAAGCACACAAGATCATCGGGCTGCTGTTCGGCGGCGTAGGCATCCTGTCATTCATCATGAACTTCATCTCGACTTCCTTGAAGGTCGACCTTCGTGAGGGCGTCGGTTTCGACTGGTGGAACTACCCGACCCTGCTGTTCGGCTGTATGTTGGTCGCCATCTCGATCATCCCGAAGGAGTCGATCATCATCCGCTTCCCCAGAAGGACTGCCAGGATCAGCCTGGATGTCCTCAACCAGCGCTTCCAGTTCTTCATCATGCTGCTGATCACGACCTTCACAGCACTTGATAATCATCAGAGTCAGTATATGCTGCCGATGGTCATGATCGCAGGGCTCATGGGCATCAAGTACAGGATCTTTGCCAACAAGGGGCTGGTAGTGTTCGTCCTCTATTTCGCTGCGGTCGTCCAGTACTCTGCCTATGCAGAGAACATGATGATGAGAGGCTTGTTCGTCATCCTCTTCGCAGTCTTCTTCTTCGGGATCTCCCTGATCATGTTCTATGATGAACTGGGCCGTTACCTGGCTCTCACCAAAAAATACCATACGCGACTGGTCGAGGTGGAGATGAAACTGGGAAAGATGCAGGGAGATACGCTCGATCCTGCTGAGATGAAGTTCACCCCCAGAGAGACCGAGGTCCTCAAAGCTCTGTGCGAGAGCCGAGGGAGCAATCAGGAGATCGCCGATAAGCTGGGGATCAAGGAACAGACGGTGAAATCCCATATCAAGAACCTGTTCGATAAAGCGGGCGTCGATGACCGGCACCAGCTCATAGATCTCTTCCGCCATGCGTTCGTCACCGATTGACAGTCAGACTCTCACCCCAGCACAGCCTCACTGATCCCGCAGGACTCACCTTCTGCGGGATCAGCACTTCTCTGATCATACTGAAGATACGATGAGCTCTGTCTCTTCAGACAGAGCTCAAAAAAAGGCGTTCAACGGCACATAGAGAACTGAAAGCCGGTGAACGCCTGGATAGAATACGATCTGTTATCTTCTTCCGTACATCGGTCCGAGCGCTTCGCAGGCCCGGTAGTCACTTCCTTCCCTGCCCATACCGAAGGCATTCCAGTAACTCGGTCGGAAGATGTCATCAGCTGCCACGTTGTGCATGTTCACCGGGATACGGAGCATGGCGCACAGGGTGATCAGGTCGGCACCGATATGGCCGTAGCTGACTGCACCATGATTGGCACCCCAGTTGGCCATGACCTCATAGACATCCTTGAAAGCCCCATCGCTGCCGTCTACCCGTGGAACGAACCAGGTGGTCGGCCAGGTGGGATTGGTTCTCAGATCGAGTTTGTCATGGACTTCAGCAGGGACATCGACCGTCCAGCCCTCTGCGATCTGCATGACAGGTCCCAGCCCCTTCACGATATTCAGCCGGGACATGGTCACCGGCATGCCGCCTTTTGAGAGAAAGTCCGATGAGTAACCGCCGCCTCTGAAGTACCCTGCATCTGCCGGACAGAACTCGACTGCATCGAGCGTCTTCTCCACGTCTTCAGGGGTGATCTCCCAGTAGGGCTTGATCGCCGGCTTACCCGCAGCATCGGTCATCTCTCCTGCCGCATCTAAGGTGGTAGAACCTGAATTGATCAGGTGGATGAACCCATGAGCTGCAAGCCCTTCGGGCTTCCAGCCGGTGACCCGGGTGATCGCCTCGGGGCTCCAGTAGGTCCTGACATCAGAGAAGATCTGGGAGGTCCCGGTCAGCAGGTGACCGAAGAGCATGGAGATACCGTTGAGCGAGTCGTTCTCTGTAGCGAAGACGAACGCCTGACGTATGCCGTTCCAGTCAAAGGAGGTATTGAGCATGGTCTCCATGAAGTCACCGTTCGGCATGAAATCGGTCCAGGACCGCTGTCCCTGAAAGCCTGCAGCGATGGCATTCCTTCCGAGCGCCTCTTCCCCCCAGCCGATCTGTGCCAGTTTCGGGTTACCGATCATCAGGTCCCTGCCGATCATGACCATCTTGATCACATAGTCCCAGTCCGCATCGAGCTGCTCTCTCGTCCGCTTCTTGTCATCCGTGTTGTACAGATCAGCCTGCTCTGTGCAGTTGTCCTTCACCCAGGCTTTGGCAAGTTCGAACTCATCCCGGTCATAGATCTCCTGCTCGACCCTTCGTGCGATCTCTGACATGTCGACCACTTCGGTCCTCATGCCCAGGTAGCTCTGCAGGACATCCTGATCGACGATCGATCCTGCGATGCCCATGGAGCAGCCTCCGATCGAGAGGTAGGATTTCCCTCTCATGTGCGCGACTGCAAGTCCTGCACGTGCGAACCGCAGGATCTTCTCCTGTACATCGGCAGTGATCTGCGTATCATCAGAGTCCTGGACGTCCCGTCCGTAGATACCGAAGGCGGGGAGTCCCTTCTGTGAATGTGCGGCAAGGACCGCAGCAAGGAACACAGCGCCCGGCCGTTCAGTCCCGTTGAACCCCCACACCGCTTTTACCGTGGAGCTGTCCATATCCATGGTCTCCGATCCATAGCACCAGCAGGGTGATACGGTCAGGGTCACGGCGACCTGCTCCTTTTCGAATTTGTCCTGACACAGAGCAGCCTCTGCCACCCCGCCGATGCAGCTGTCAGCGATCACACACTCCACAGGATGCCCTGAGGGGTGTCTCAGGTGTTCACTGATGAGAGCTGCCGCCCGCTGTGCCATCTGCATGGTCTGATCTTCCAGTGATTCCCTCACTCCCATCATCCTGCCATCGATGCAGGGTCTGATCCCTATTCTCGGCAGATCCCCACGCAGTCTGTACGTCGGTCCTGCTGTCTTGATATTTTTCACATTAGCCACTAGTCGCCTCCTGTCTCGCATGGTATAATCGTGTAATCGATTACATGTAATCGATTACATTATGTCATGACTCGAGTCTGAGCGCAAGAGCTATTCGTTCATTAATTTCTGCATGCTACACGAAACGGAGGTCACCATGCTGAAGAAGATCCCTGCCATACTCTCTCCCGAACTGCTGAAGATCCTCATGGAGATGGGCCATGGTGATGAGATCGTCATCGGGGACGGGAACTTCCCGTCTGCAGCATATGCACGGCGCCTTGTCCGCCTCGATGGACACGGGGTCCCTGAGATCCTTGATGCGGTCCTTGCACTGATGCCTCTGGATACGTATAGTGACAAACAGGCATGGCTGATGGAGGTCGTCCCGGGAGACCCCTGCGGAAGACCGGAGATCTGGGATACCTACAGCAGGATCACCAGAGTCCATGAGCAGCACTTCACCGACTTCGGTTCGATCGAGCGGTTCGCCTTCTATGAACGGGCGAAGCAGGCTTATGCGATCATCGCAAGCGGAGAGAAGGCCATCTATGCCAATATCATACTGCGAAAGGGTGTTGTCAGCGAACCATGAAACGAACACAGGGTGTCACGATCAAAGATATAGCACGAAAGGCCGGAGTCTCAACGGCAACGGTCTCACGGGTGATCAATGGTGATACCAAGGTCTCTGAGAAGACCAGAGAACTGGTGGACAGCTGCCTCAGGGAGACCGGGTACCGGGTCAATCCCATCGCCCGCTCCCTGAGGTCAAAAAGGACCCATACCATCGGGATCCTTGCTCCTGAGTTCCAGAATGATTTCTTCATGGCGGTAGCCGAGGGGATCGAGGAGGTACTGCGGACCAAAGGCTATACCACCTTCATCGTGAACTCCCACGAAGACCCCGTGGAAGAGGAGGCTCGAGTACAGCTGCTGATCGAGAAGCAGGTGGACGGGGCGATCATCATCCCTGCGGCCCATACCGGTCCCTACTTCACGACTCTGCGGGACCGGGGCATACCCTACGTCCTGGTCGACCGCCTCATCGAGGGGATGGACGAGGATGCAGTACTTACCGATAACCGCAAGGGAGCTTTTTCTGCAGTCGAGGCCTGTATCCTGGCCGGGGCCCGGAAGGTAGCCTTCATCGGAGGGGATCCTGCGCTCACCCCGGCAAAAGAACGGTTCGAAGGCTACTGTGAAGCCATGAGCACCTACGGACTGGAACTCGATGACCGGTTGATCCATCAGGGGGACATGCACATCAGGAGCGGATATGATGCCACCAGGGCGATCCTTGAGCAGGATCCGTCGATCAGGTTCCTGTTCATCATCAACCTGTTCATGCGCATCGGCGCTGAGCAGTACCTTGCCGAACATCCTGAACATGGGGACCTCCAGATCGCGGCCTTTGACTTCTCACCGATCTCTTCCCTGTTCGATCATGCCTTTGCCACCGTCAGGCAGCCTCTGGAACAGATCGGCACCACGGCAGCAAACCTGCTGCTCAAACGCATCGAACATGCGGATCTGCCCTTTCCTCAAGTCTGTCGTCTGACAGGCGAGCTGGTCATGCACTGAGGACCGTACCGGCTGATCCCATGATCCTTGACCTGTGCCCCGTTCACCCCTATCTTAGGGACAACAGGGTATCTGATTCCCTCACTACACTACGATTCCAAGGAGTTTCACATGAACGAGCATGCAGATCTGCCGAGTTTCGATGTCCATATCCCGACACGGGTCCTCTTCGGAGCAGGAAGACTGAAGGAGCTGGGAGTCGTCCCGCTCTATGGTAAGAAGGCTCTGATCGTGATCAGCAGCGGGAGCTCCATGCGCAGGTTCGGCTATCTCAAGCAGGTACAGGATCTGCTTGGATCACGGGGGATAGACTCGGTGGTGTTTGACAGGATCCTTCCCAATCCGATCCTCGATCATGTCACGCAGGGGGCTCAGCTAGCCCGGGAACAGCACTGCGACTTCGTCATCGGTCTGGGCGGGGGCAGCAGCATCGACTCGGCAAAGAGCATCGCCCTGATGGCTCAGAATCCTGGGAACTACTGGGATTATATTCACGGGGGGTCGGGTAAGGGAGCACCGGTGCCCAACGGGGCCCTGCCGATCGTGGCTATCACCACCACCGCCGGGACAGGGACCGAAGTGGACCCCTGGACGGTGATCACCAGGCCCGAGACCAATGAGAAGATCGGCTTCGGCATACCTGAGACCTTCCCGAAACTTGCGATCGTAGATCCTGAGTTGATGCTCTCGGTACCAAGCGATATGACGCTCTACCAGGGGTTCGACGCCTTCTTTCATGCTGCAGAGGGCTTCATCGCGACAGCAGCCTCCCCGGTAAGCGACCTGTTCGCAGCACGGAGCATGCAGCTGCTCCAGAAGAGTCTCGCTGCAGCGGTACGCGACGGTTCGGATCTGCAGGCGCGCACTGATGTCGCTCTTGCCAACACCCTCTCGGGGTTCGTCGAATCCACCTCCAGCTGCACCTCCGAACATTCACTCGAACATGCCCTTTCAGCATTCCATCCGAACATCCCCCACGGTGCAGGGCTGATCATGCTCTCAGAGGCCTATTTCTCACTGTTCTCCGAGAAGATCCCCGACCGATTCATCGAGCTTGGCCGGATCATGGGTATGGATGTGGATCAGGCTGAGGTATCAGAGCGTCCGAAGCTGTTCGTGAAGGCACTCAGAGCGATGATCAGAGCGTGCGGCGCCGATACGCTGAAGATGTCTGACTTCGGCATCCGGGAGGATGAACTCGAGGTGCTCGCCGCCAATGCACGGGAGACGATGGGGGGGCTCTTCTCCATGGATCGCTATGCCCTCTCAGACGCTGAATGTGTCGAACTGCTGCGCCGTTCCTATCGCTGATCATCCCGGCACCTCGATGCTGGAGCATCACCCATCGAGGTGCCGGTTTATGGGTCTGAACCAGCTGAAACCCCTTGCACAGCGCTGCAGCCTCATATTATCATGGGTGTATGACAGCATTGACTCTATCACTGGCCGTACTGATCATCTCCATCATCCTCTGCTTCACTGCAGGGCTGATCACCCGTAACTACTCGCAGGTCGACCGGCTCTGGTCGATCCTTCCGGTAGTCTATGCAGGGATCTGGCTTCCCACCTACAGCTCCAATCCCCGATACCTCATCGCATCGGCACTGGTGCTGCTGTGGGGGACCCGGCTGACAGTGAACTTCGCACTCAAGGGCGGGTATGCCTTCTCGTTCAGGAAGGGGTTCACCGGTGAGGATTATCGATGGGACTATCTGCAGCAGAAGATCGGCAGCAGGCTACGCTTCGAGCTCTTCAACCTGCTGTTCATCAGCACCTATCAGCTGGTGCTGATCTTCCTGTTCACCTACCCGCTCTATCACTACGGCAGGATCACTGGCAGCATCACACGTACTGAGTACGTCCTCTATGCACTGCATGCACTGCTGCTGCTCTCAGAGACGATCTCTGACAGCCAGCAGCTGCGGTTCTACCGACGGAAGGATGCGAGCCCCTGGTCCGAGCTTCACCGATACCAACTGGGATTCAATACCTTCGGGTTCTGGAAGTACTCAAGACATCCGAACTATGTGTGTGAGATCGGGCAATGGGTCATCGTATACCTCTATCTGGCTGCTGCATCCGGGACACACCACTGGAGTATGGCCGGAGCACTGCTGCTCATGGGGCTCTTTGCCGGAAGCACCGCGTTCACCGAGCGGATCACTTCAGGTAAATACCCTGAATACGTACGATGGCGGCAGATGACGTCAGTCTGGATCCCCTTCATCAGAGCAGTCCGCAGCAGAGAAGAGCGCAGGGAGTTCCTCAGCTGACTACCGTGCACAGGATCCCGGAAGCTCTTCCTTCTTCAACCCCTTGAAGACCGTATTGACCTCGTTCCGGTCCAGACCGGATGCATCGGCACTTCAGGCTCTGGCAGCTTCCATGAAAGCTGTCACATTCTCCTCAGGTGTGGCGAGGGGAAGATCACAGCCGGAGCTGAGGATCACATTGTCATGTCCCTGAAGCCGCTGCCTGAGATCAGCTACCATCTGTCTCACCTCTTGTGGGGTGGAACTCAAGAAGCACCTGACCGGATCAAGATTGCCTATCAGTGCTACATCCTTCGGGATCCTCTCAAGACATGCCGCCATATCGACCTGCCAGTCGATGCTCAACCCGGCTGCCCCGGTAGCTCCCATCGCCTCGATCAGGTGTGTGGTATCACCGCAGATATGGAGGATCAGCGGCTTGTCCCCTGTCTGTGAGAGGATCTGCCTGAAGGGTGCAGCTGAGAACTCTTCGAACTGGCTCGGGGAGATCATCATGGCAGTCGGTTCCAGGACGGAGACCACATCGGCACCGGCATCGAACAGGGCTTGAGTATAGGCAGTGATCACTTCGACCGAAAGCTCGAGGCAGGCATGCACCAGGGAAGGATCGAGGATGGTGTTCATCGTCAGGTCATTGACACCCATGAGCTCCCCTGCAAGGGTGAACGGACCGATGACGTGAGCTCCTATGATGATATCGCAGGCAGAGGAGAGCCTTCTGACCACATCGACGAAGACCGGCATCCTGCCGCACAGGCCGTTCCACTGCGCCCGTACCCGTGCGATATCATCAAGATCGGCAACACTGTGTACCAGGACTGCCGGGGTCTCCTGTTCCTCCTGAGAGATCTGCATCCCCAGCGCTTCAGCCTCCACGGTAAGATCCATCATGGTAAAGATCCCGTCCGGCTGGTACCGCTCGATGAGAGTGCTCAAGGTGTCGAACTGGGTCTGTGCATCGGTCAGATTCTCTCTCACGGTGGTCCCGGTATGGGGGATCCCATTGACCCCCATGAGCGGGATGACCAGATCCTTCTTGTTCAGCAGCACATTCATGGCTTCACTCCTCCTGTTATTGTCATATGCCAATAGTATACGACACTTCTTCAGCGAAGTTTATCCGTATCATTCACGTTATTGGATTATCTTATGATATTCACAGGAAAGAGAGCCGCCGCAGCACCTTCAGAGGAGTGATGGCAAGAAGTGTCATCCAGGCAGGGCAGTACCACCTCGCAGGAGGAAGGACCAAGGGACCCATTGAGGGGAGTGGTCGGAGGCACAGACCCCGTCATACCGCAGCTGAGAGGACCACTCTAGCGACAGATCTTCCCATGCATCCTCTCACCTGTCCCGCGCTCATAGCAACGCTGATCCGACCTCTCAGGCCTCCAGGGCAGATCGTATCTGGCTGAGCAGATCATGGGAGGTATAGGGTTTCTGCAGCAGTCTCAGCCCCTCATTGAGTACGAAGTTCGTATGTACGGCGTGTTCGCTGTATCCGGTAGCGAAGATGACCGGGACGTCTGCCCGTATACGGCAGATATGCTCATAGGCCTCTTCACCTCCCATCCCCGGCATCATGACATCCAGCAGGAGCAGAGAGACGGTATCAGTGTGCTGTTCGAAGAGCAGGAGGGCCTCCTCCCCGTCGTTTGCCAGCAGCACCGTATACCCTGCCCGCTCCAGGATCCTGAGGACCAGACGCTGCACACCGGCATCATCTTCAGCCACCAGGATCGTCTCACTGCCCCCTGCGGCCGCCTCAACAGAAGGCTGTTCTGATGACTCGGTCATCTGTTCACTTCTGGGGTAGAAGGTATTGATCACCGTCCCCTTCCCCGGTTCACTGTATGCACTGATCACCCCGTCATGCTGCTTGACGATCCCGTAGACCGTCGAGAGGCCCAGCCCCGTCCCCTGATCGGCACTCTTCGTGGTAAAGAACGGCTCAAAGATCTGTTCCCTGATCTCCTCGGTCATACCGATACCGTTATCAGAGATCGAGAGACGGACGAAGTCCCCCGGCTTTGCCCAGGGATGGACAGCACAGAAATCCTGATCGATCGTGACATTGGAAGTCTCGATCGTGATGATCCCGCCTGTGGTGATGGCATCCCGTGCGTTCACGCAGAGATTCACCAGGACCTGCTCCATCATACTGATGTCGGCATCGATCGTACCAAGATCTGCAGAGGGGTACCACTCAAGGCTAATATGTTCACCGATGACCCGGGTAAGCATGTTCTTCAGATTCTCGATGACCACATTGAGATCCAGCGGCTGAGGCTTGAGGATCTGACGCCGACTGAAGGTGAGCAGCTGTCTGGTCAGAGCAGAAGCCCGTTCTCCGCAGGCATAGATCTCTGTCAGCCCCTCGGTGAGCTCCCCTGCAGGAGGTGCATCAAGCATCAGCAGCTGCGTATACCCCATGATCGCCTGCAGGATGTTGTTGAAATCATGTGCGATCCCGCCTGCCAGCTGTCCGACCGCTTCCATCTTCTGGGACTGCCTGAGCTGGGCACTGAGAGCGTGCTGACGTGCTTCGTACTGTTTCTCCTGTACCAGCAGCCCGATGAGTCGTGCGGTATCTGCAAGGCGTCTCTTTGCCATGGCTATGATGTAGGGAGGACGTGATGCATAGGCTGCAGCTTCCCTGAAGACATCGTTCCTGTCGATGCCGTACCGCTGAGCGATCACGATCTGCTCACTCTGCAGCACAGGAGGGTCTCCGTACCCGAAGTTGATCGCACCGATGACCTGTCCTTCGCTGAAGATCGGCAGGGCATAGAGGTGCAGCCCGCCGCTGCAGATGATGTCGACCGGCCCTTCGGTCTCTATCGCCCGCTTCGAGCAGTCATTCCAGCATGATTCATGACAGAGCCACTTGCCCGAGAGCAGAGCAGCACGATTGTCATCGGTATCACAGAGCTCCCGGGAGGCCTGATCGGCCATCCGGCACCAGCCGGATTCGAAGATGCCCATGGCATAGTCCCCATTGAGTTCATAGATCGCAGAGGAGGTTCCCAGCAGATCCATATAGTCTGCAGCAAGGTTCCTCAGAGTCTCTCTGTCGATACTGTGTCGGATCAGACCCGACTCATTGAGTTCCGTCAGATCCCCGTAGCCCTGATCACGATCACTCGTCACATGGGCAAGATCACCCGGCAGCTGGGGAGAGAGCATCCATGCTATCCGTTTGAGTTCATCCTGCGTGCTCCGGTGTTCTGTCTCCCGCCATACCGACTCCATCAGCAGCTGCAGCTGCAGCAGATCCTCCTGCCCATAGGGATCCTGTCTGTTGGCTACGCCCACCACCGCCACTATCTGCTCATCAATGATGACCGGGGCGGTCATATAGCGGGAGAGCTGCACGTGACCTTCTGGGATCCCCTTCTTCAAGGGGTTCTCTGCTCCATAGTCGTTCACGATGAAGGCTTTGCGCTGACGCACCGCCTCCCCCCACAATCCTGTGTGCTTCAGGTCATAGCGGGTCTTGGGGTCAAGCACTTCACACTCTTCCATGACCTTTCCTGACCAGGTATCGAGAACGAACTCTTCCCGGTCTTCATGGTAGTAGTAGATATAGCCGATGGTACTCTCTGTCAGCTCTATCGCTTCCTCAAGGGCGAACTTGAGGAACTCTCTCGTGGTCCTGGCAGGATGTTCGAGGATTCGTACCAGAGTCTGCAGACGCTGCTCGTTCTTCGCTTGAGAGGCCTCAAGTGCGATCCTCTCAGAGACATCACGGATGATCCCCCCGAGATTGAACTTCCCTGATTCAAGCTGCATGGTGAATTTCGTGGATTCGAAGATCCCCTGTCCATCTCGTTCGAGCGCCACCACCGCAGAGGGGCTGCTCATGGCCTCAAGATCGGTCTTCCTGCATGCATCGGCGAACACGGGATCGAAGATCTCGTAGTCGGTCTTCCCGATGACTTCACTTCGCTCTTTTCCCAGGAACTGGAGCAGTGCATCATTGGCGATGGTGTATCGAAGCTGCTCATCCTTGACGAAGATAAGATCACCATGGGTATTAATGAACTCATCATACAGGCGTTCACTGGCAAGCAGCTTCTTCCTGCTGATGTCTGCCTGCAGCGCAAGAGTCAACAGGTTCGCTATCCCGTCGGTGATCGTCCGTTCATGTTCATGGTAGCCATCGGCGCTGCCGATGAGACAGATCACCCCTATGTTCAGACCTGAAGCATGGAGCGGGACTATCAGGAGAGATCCATCGTTCTTCAGGCCTCCCTGAACCTCTGTCCGTACCTCTGCAGCCTGCCTGCAGACCGGCGTACCCGATGCGAGTACCGAATCGATATGAGGGAGCAGACCGGGAGGGACCTGTGAGCTCCCGGTGCGGTCGCGACCGGGAAGATCACTGAAGAGCAGCACCGGAGGCTCATCTCCTGCATGCCGTATCAGTATGAACCCTGATGCAGAAGCAGTGAGATCTTTGACGATGCGGTAGAGCGACTGTGCGGTCTGTTCGATCTCCCCTGCCATCAGGACCGCCTGTGCCCCCTCATGGAGTGCCGCAAGTTCCTGATTCTTCTGATGCTCCCGCTGCAGCAGTTCCTGCAGCTGCGCCTCTTCCCATTTTCGTTCGGTGATGTCAGAGAAGACGGTGGTGAACACACCCCGTTCGGGAGAGGAGGCTGTGATACTGAGATACTTCTGTGCAGGGGCAAAGAAGGATTCGAAGGAACGTGCGATACCGGTCTCTGCCACCTCCCGGTAGATATCGAGGAACGGGGCCTCTGCCAGGCCATACGCCTCGCTCGCAGGCCGTCCGATGACAGAATCCCTCTGCAGACCGAGGATCCGCTCGAATCCCGGATTGATATCGATGATACGGTAATCGACTGCTGTGCCCTCATCATCATAGATGATCCGATCAAGACAGATGGCACTGTCAGTATGCTCGAAGATCGATCGGTACCGATCGAGTTCCTCATCACTGCAGTGGTGTTTTACGATCTTCACAGCAGTACCTGTCGCACCGATGAGTCTCCCCTGTGCATCATACAGCGGTCCGAAACTCTCCTGATAGACATCTCTGCCATAGTGCTGCACCAGGGTACTGCAGGTACCTTCGAGAGCGGTTCTCAGGGCAGTCCGTGTGCCTCTGCCGCAGTTCTCATCGGGGATGATGCGAAGCAGGTCTTCCCCTGCTACAGGGGCATACCCATAGTGCTTCTCGACAAAAGCTCGATAGAGGGGATTGAGATAGGTATAGCAGCAGTCATGATCGACTGCATACAGCTGCTGTTGAGTCAGACTCTCTATGATAGCTCTATGAGGATCCTGTACATGCATGTCGTCTTCTTTCTTCATTGGTACACCCTGCTGCAGTGAGGAAATCCTTCCTCATTCGTGATTCATCTACCGATCAGTATACCATAAGATACTACCTGATAACAAAAAACAAATAAACAGGGAAGTCGGTGTTTCAGTGATTATCTGGGACTCAGCACCCGGGCTGTGTCAGTACAGGCGAGGATACGGGCATCAACATGCCCGAACGGTGCAGCCAGAAGGGGTACACCTCAGCAGGTCCTCTTACCGGGAGTCACTGGTCTCATGCAGTTCTTTGGTATACATCTGACGGTAGATATCAAGGGCGGTGATCACGATCGAAGCGAGGACCGGGCCCACGAGGATCCCGGAGGCACCGAAGAGGCTGAGTCCTCCCAGGATACTGATCAGGATCAGCAGGTCGGGAAGTTTCGCATCCCTGCCCACGACGATCGGCCTGAGGATGTTGTCGACCAGACCGACGACCAGAGTACCCCAGAGGGTCAGGGCTACAGCGGCGCCGATACGGCCGCTGCTGAACAGGTAGACAGCTGCAGGTATCCAGATCAGAGGGGCACCGATCCCGGGGATCGCTGAGAGGATCACGACGACCGCTCCCCAGAAGACCGCTCCTTCGATGCCGGCAAGAGCGAACGGGATGGCGATCAGGACCCCCTGCAGCAGGCCGATGACCAGGATCCCCTTCAGAGATGCTCGGATGACGGTGAACCCCCGATCGAACAGCCGCCTGCTGTCCTGGTGCCTGAGCGGGAGATAGGTATACAGGTTGCCGATCGCATCCCTGCCGTAGGCAAGAAAGTAGTACATGGCATAGAGAAAGACAAATGCACTGAGGGTGAAGGAGAGCGTACCCTTGGTCAGATCGGGAATACTGTTGACGATCAGATTGCCCAGAGAGGCGATGAGACCCTCTACCTGCTGTCCGATGGTCTGGCTGTAGGGTTCGATCCATTCCATGAACGGCAGCAGTTCGGTGATGGCGGGAATGAGAGACAGCTCCCCGCTGAACTGCTGACTCACCCAGGGAGCGACAGCGGTTCCCACCTTGAGGGCCTGCTGCACCACCACGGCGAACAGGCCGATCAGCGGCAGTCCGACCACCAGGATGGCCAGGAGGACCAGCAGCGCGGCTGCGAGCTGCTTCTTGCCCTTGAAGGCCCGGGTGAGCCGAAGCTGGAGGGGCATCAGCAGTGCTGAGAAGATGATGGCCATCAGGACCGTGAGGATGAAACTCCTGACCATGAAGAGGAAGACGGCGATGGCAAGAAGCACCAGCGCGATAATGAACTGTCTGCCGATCGTACTGCCTGTTGATTCATCAGCTGCCATGGAGGCCCCCTTCTAGACTGCCGGATACCCTACTGTAGCATGGTATCCGGGTTTAGGGAACGCTTACATGGCATCAGGGCAGATCAAGACTGAGATCCACCCCACCGGTGATCGAGAACCCCGGGCTGGCAGTACTGGAAAGAGCATCCTGTACGAACAGGGTCCCTTCTCCGTAGAGGAACACCCGCTGCGAGGGGTATGCATCGATCCTGACCGTACCACTCACGTCGGTATGATCACTACCGTCGTTGATCATATGCTCCTGCATCAGGGAGGGAGAGAACGAGAATGACAGACTCCGCTTCGGACTCCAGAGAACGGTCCCTTCGATCCTCCCGGTAAGACTGCTGTTCTGCAGATCAGAGGAACTGCGGTAGAGCATGCCTCCTGTGAGCTCCCAGGATACGAAGTACCCGGCAAGCCCGAACAGGCTGCACTGTACCTCCGAGATGCTATCGGACCGGTCCTGCTGCTGCCACCGTTCGATACCGACATGCACCGAGGGTTCCCAGGTCAGTTCGATCCGGGGACTGCGAGTCAGGCCGGCACTCACCCCGTTGTAGTAGCGATCATCAGCACCTTCGCTCTGATACACATAGTATCCTTCATAGGCAAAGAACGGGTTCACCGCCCTTGGTCCTCTATCGAAACGGTACTTGATCTGCCACTGAGGTTCGATATATAAACCTGATGTCCCGTCACCGGTTACCGATGTCGATACTGAAGAGAACAGGTCAAGGTATCCGTCAGACAGCGGCGAGGAGAACTCAAGCTCAACATACTCTGTATCATACAGTGATGAGAGATCAGCTGACCCGGTGAGGGCAGCTGTAGCCTTGAGTGCTGCATAGCTGTTGTACGGAAGTGCGGTCCGCCAGCTCACCACGCCGTAGAGGCCGAGATCCAGAGATTCGCTCAGGTCCTCCTCCCGTTCCATGAGATACTCGCTGTATACTCCTGCAACGATCGACGGGTCTGCCCCGAAGAGCACGCCCGAGCCTGATGCGGCAATGTACAGCAGGAACACTGCTGCCTGCAGGAAAAGCCGTCTGTGTCTGTTCCATGATCGCATGAACATCGATATGCTCCTTCTGATCGTACTCCTCAATAGAGTACGACTCGTTCGAGATCCCTCAGGGATCCGGCCTCTTCTGCCGATGTGATGATCCGCTGCACCATCTGATCCGGTGGTACCCGCAATCGCACGCCCTGTACGATGAGATCCAGGATACCCCGGTACTCTGCCCCCGGGATGGCCGATCGGGCTGCAGCTGATACGACTGCCAGGCTCTCTTTCCGCTCCAGTCCCCACTGAAGCAGGGCGGTATGGAGCATCGTACCGTGACGGTACCGCTCCCACCGATCCTCAGCCTCCTGCTCACTGAAGACCAGCAGCAGTACGGTCAGTTCGTAGGAGGAGACTCCCTGCATGTGGAGTGTCGCAGTCCGTTCCAGAAGCGCAGGATGTGCTGAGAGGATGTTTTCGGCCTGCGTTCCGAGTACCTGTCGTATGAGCTGTTCGCTTACCGTGAGAGCCTGTATCTCCCGATCGAGGACTTCGAGGATACGTGCAGCAGGGACCTGCTTGGCAAGCCCCTCTTCAAGCCTCGGTAGCAGCTGATCGGCAGGGATGCCCTGTCTCTGTGCCTCTGTGAAAGCATCTCTGATACCGTTGGTATCAGCTTCTGTGTACGAAGAGCTCTTCTGCATCTGTTCAAGCGTATCCTCCCAGCCGGCGGCATGAAGCTGCCCGCCGACCGGCAGGCTGAGTGCGATCATGAGTGCTATCGTACAGAGGGTCCTGCTGTTCACTGCTGCTCCTTTCTACGGCAGAGGGGCCTGTTGCCCTCTGCCGGTCTTCAGAGTCCACCAGAAGCACTGGTGGACCGATCTCAGTACCTCGGCCTAGAACGGCCGGCCGGGCCGGCTTCCCATCTGCCGGGGGCTCCTGCCGGGGTTGCTGTGCAGCTGTACCATCTGCTGCAGATCCCCGGCACGTTCCCCTCTGGCGATCTGCTGCCTGATGGTGCTTCGTACCGCAGTACGGACGAATTCCCCGAGCGGCTCGCTATCGCTTCCCGGCTGATGCTGTCTCAGTTGTTCCTGGATACTCTGTACGGCACCTGCCGCTGCTGCAGCTATATCCTGTCGTCCATACCCCAGGCGCTCCATCGCCAGGGTCTCTGCAGCCAGCTCATGGACCAGTCGTGCCTGTTCCCGGGCCTGTTCGCGACTGCTCTCTGCCTGATTCTCATGTGCATGGGAGAGGGCGTAGGCGATCAGTTCCGCATCAGCACCTTCCACATCCTTCCATGCCATCAGCCGCGTCTGCAGCAGCAGTGCATCGATCTGCTCATCACTCCAGTCCCGTTCACGCAGCTGCACGGTCAGCTGCTGGATGAAGGGTGAGAGAGACTCCCCCGTATTCTCCTGAGCACTCACTACCGCTCCGGTGATCACCATCACCAGTATGATCAGCCCTGTCAGAATCTTTCTGTTCATATCATGCTCCTTATGTCCTGCCCGATCGTGCGGGCTATATCACCAGGAGGGAGTTCACCCCTCCGAAACCATCATCGATCTGCTGTTTGACCTGTGGATCACTGATCCACTGATCCCCATCGATGACGAACTGATACCGGTAATCCCTGCCCGGCTGCAGTTCCAGTTCTATCACCCAGAGGTCGCTGCCGGGAATCCGTTCAAGCGGCTGTGCCTCCGGATCCCAGTCGTTCCAATCCCCCGCTACGGCAACCTCCTGCGCAAGAGGTGCACGCACCTGCAGCCTGACGGTCTCATAGGTCTCTGCGGCCATCAACGCAGCCTGCTGCTCACGGGGGATCCCGCTGATCAGCGAAAGCATCGTGACGATGAGAAGAGCCGCGGCAGTCAGGACGATCTGAGATCTCCAGAAGCCCCGTGCAGACCCTTCATTCAGTCTCTTCTCTCCGGAGATCTGCCCGATCACCCGATCTCCTATCCTCCGGCCCAGATCCGGGCTGCACTGCGTATAGTACTGCCCGCCTGCATATGATTGGTCTCCGATCAGCTGTCTGGCAGCTTCGAGCCGCACGGCACATGCAGGGCACTCTCTCACATGTCCCATCACCTCCTGAGGCAGTGCCGCAGGCGGGGCACTGCCCTCCCAGGCTTCTGCCATCCAACGGTCTAGTGCTTCTGTGCATGTTCTGCATGCGCTTTCCATATGCTCCTCACCTTCTTCACACGATATATACGCATCGGGCGGCTGTTCGGTTTCATCAAAACGTGAGCTCACAGGTCCCAGGACCTGCTGCGAAGATAGGCTCTGATCTTTCCTCGAGCCCTGAACAGGTTGGTCTTCACCGTCCCTTCGGGGATACCGAGCACTCTGGAGGTGTCGGCGACAGACAGTCCCTCCATGATGCGCAGCACGAACACCTCCCGGTACTCCTGTCTCAGCTGCTCGAGAGCTTCAAGCACCAGTCTCTCTGCTTCTGAACGGATGAGTTCCCCGAGCGGATCAGGATACTGTGGTGCATCTGGGGGGACTTTCACCTCATCGTTGTAGACTGCGACCTGCTGCCGCTCGTCCCGTCTCTTCCTTCTGCGCTCAGAACGCAAGAAGTTCACGGCGATGGTGTAGGCCCAGGGAAAGAACCGCCTGCTGCGGTCGAACCGCTCGAGTTCGCTGAACAGCTTCACGAAGATCTCCTGCAGGTACTCCTCCACCCGCTCACGATCATGCTCAGAGGTCATCTTGACGATCAGGGAATAGAAGAGCGGAGTGTACTTCTCTACGATCATCCTGAAGGCGTTCTTATCCTCATAGAGCGTACGGTATACCTGCAGGGTATCCTGCAGATCCTCCGCCCCGTTCGATGAGGTCCCTGATGATCCTGTGTTACCGGGTCCATCACTGAACCCCTTCGTATGTTTCAAGAAGGCCCCTTCCCGCCTGTATCGTCTCACCCAGAAGATACGCCCGGGGATACAGACGGTTTCAAAAAAACGATCCATGCTGATGATCATCTCAGAAGGAAGGCCGGACACGGTCATAGCTGCCGGGTCGAACTGCGGCAGGCACTCCTCTGCCCTACCGGCGCCATACATAAGTATACCAGATACCGGCTTCAGACACAGGAGAAGACCCGGAAGTATATTGAGACCGGGCCCTTCTGAGATATCTGGTAATTCTCATTTTTTTTATTCATTATTATGTTGATAACTTTTGTGAACATTAGTAGTATATGATCACGGAGGATACCCATGAAACAGAGAAACATGTCAATCATAGTGCTGTCACTGCTGATCGCCCTGGTGCTGATCGTCACAGGATGCAGCGGGAAAGCAGAAAACACAGTTGCTGTCTCGGAAGAACCTGATGCGCTGACCACGGCATCGATCGTTGAGAGCTCTGCTGCCTTCATTTCAGCAGCAGGCAGTAATGGTACCTGGATCATCGCAGTGCTTCAGGATATCACTTTCGATCAGGAGATCGTCGTCGAAGGAGAGTTCATACCCAAGGATGAACCCTACAGAAAACTGGCTCTCTACACACAGGATGAGAACCGTACGGTCACTGATCGGTTCACGCTCACTGCCCCGCGCATGACCATCCGAAGCGAGAACACCAGGATCCAGAGCGGGACGTTCCGTGGTGATATCCTGGTTGAAGCGAACAGTTTCCACCTGGTGGACGCGACGGTAGAAGGGAATATCTCCTTCTCATCTCAGGAGTATCTCTCGAGTTTCTCAGCAGATGAGAACTCAACAGTGACCGGAGAGACTGCGGTACCGTGACCATTCAGGACAGGTCAGGCTGCTCTGTACTGCATCGTACGGTCAGCTCCTGAAGAAAGAGCGAGGTACGCGGTCGACTGATCGCGTACCTCTTCGAACCAGTCCCCCACACTACATGATTGATGCCCGGGTACCCGGGCATCTCCTATTCACAGCGACACCGTCGTGATACCCGGGTAGAAGGTGCATGAACAGCAGCCGGATCGCAGCATGTCTGCTCATGATCACCACCTCATCGTCTCGAACAGGGTCTTCTGCGCCTCGATACCAGATAAAAGATCATCACTCATAAAAAAAATTTCAGCTGCCCCCTACTCCTGCTCTTACTGAGGGAACAAGGTTCTTCTCCTCCTGGCTGTCACCTCTGATTCCCGCCACCATCAGACCCGGTCGAGCTCAGGGGATGGAGGAGCAGCAGAGTCTCAGGTGCTCTGGGTTCCTTAACGTTTCACCGAGCTCTTCTGTTCATGCAGGCTGTCGGATCCTGATGTTTCTGTATTCCGCATCCATCGGATCCCCGCGGTCTCACCCCCCTTCGTCCATCACCACTGATGTGCTGACAGCCCATCTTCCAGCGATCGCATCCTGCACTCCATGTTCTTTTACCAATGGCAGTTAGACCCTTGCGATCACGATCCTTCCCGGGACCGGATCCTCCGTATGCCGCGCACTGCGCCGACCCTCTCTTCGCCAACTCCACAGGAAGGGATGACGCTGAGGACACTCCCGGTCCATCCCAGCCCATTTCTGATCATATGCAGCCTGAAAGATGGACTCAACGGGGAAATCAATACCCGAGACGTACCTCTACACCGTGATCCTCATCGTACTGGACCGCTGATACGTGACACTCTGTAATAGCCGATAGACTGCATACACCGCTGTCATCCCACAGAGACGATCAACGGTACACCCCTGTTTTTTTTGATTGACAATACCACAGAACCTGTGCAAGCATTCATACGAGTATAAATATTCAAAGGGCAAGTACATGGAAACGTGTACACGCAAAGTCACAGAGCTTCTAAATCGTCTGATCACGGTCTAATGCTGGCTGGGCTGCAATATTTATTACCGGGAAGAAATCTATAGTTATCTCACATCTGACCAGCGGTCTGCTGCATGAAATGGTATGCACTGTGACCGTGGGAGACAGGTCTGAGAACATGCATAACAGCCTCTCTAACTATATGCTTTCCTGATAATAGTATGCGTGTATACCTGTGAAAAGCCCTGAGATAGTCATCTCAGGGCTTTTTCATGCACTGAACCACATCAAAGGAGTGGAACGTGAAAGAGAAAACAGGTAAGGATCTTTCGGTGGGAATCGACTTGGGCACATCGAATCTGCTGATCTATGTCGAAGGTCAGGGAACCGTCTTCAACGAACCGTCGATCATTGCGATCGATCAGGCAACGAAGAACGTCGTCGCGGTTGGATATGAGGCATCCAGCCTGGTGGGCAAGACCCATGACAAAGTGAAGGTCATCAGACCGCTTCAGGGAGGGGTCATATCCGATATCGATATGATCCGGGAGATTCTCATCTATACCTTCGAGGATATCTTTCATTCCAAGATCGACAGGATCACCAAGCTGATCATCTGCATCCCCTCTGAGATCACGGAGACCGAAAAGGATGCCATCATCGAACTCGGTCATGGTCTCGGGATCAGGAACATCACCATCGACGAGGAGATCAAAGCTGCGGCGATCGGCAGCGGGATCGACATCTATGCGCCCCAGGGGCATCTCGTGGTCGATATCGGGGGAGGCACTACCGATTTCGGGGTCCTCTCGCTCGGGGATGTGGTCCTTTCACGATCGATCAAGACGGCAGGAGACCACTTCGACCAGCAGATCATCAACTACGTCAAAGAGGCTCATAAACTGGAGATCGGGCTGCAGACTGCAGAGAAGATCAAGATACATCTGGCATCCCTCACCGGGAAGCTGCCGACAGATGAAGACGGCAAGACCCTGTTGTTCGATGCGATGGGAAGAGACCTGGTAGCAGGGCTTCCCCGACAGGTCACGATATCGGCAAAAGAGATCAGGGAACTGATGCTCAGATGCTTTGAGAACATCAGGTCCACGATGATCGCCACCCTGGAATCGACCCCGCCCGAACTGGCAGGGGATCTCGTCGATAACGGGATCCTGCTCAGCGGAGGCGGAGCCCTGATCCCCGGCATCAAGGAGTTCTTCGAAGATATCACTCAGGTACCGGTCCATATCTCCGAATCACCATTGGCTGCTGTCATCGACGGCTGTAAAAAACTGCTGAAAGCAGACAAAAAGATCTATCTGGGGGTTATGTGATGGGAAAACCTGTAAAGACGAACTTAAAGACACAGGACGATAAGATCAGTCTGGGAATCGATCTGGGGACAGCGAACCTGCTGGTCTATCTGGAGAAGAAGGGGATCGTCTTCAACGAGCCGTCAGTGATCGCCTTTGACCGGGAATCGGGTAAGACCGTCGCTGCCGGCAGGGATGCCCATCGGATGCTCGGCAAGGTCCATAGCAAGATCTCGGTCATAAAGCCCCTGCGAAACGGAGTGATCTCGGACATGCGTGCAGCCAAGGCGCTGCTGTCCTACGTCCTCAACCGGGTAGAGAACATGACCGAGAAGCAGCTCCATAAGACCACCACGGTCCTGTGCTGCCCCTCAGAGGTCACCAAGATCGAACGGGATGTCATGATCGACCTTGCCCGGAACATGGGTATTCAGGATGTATTCATCGAAGAGGAGATCAAATCAGGAGCTCTGGGAGCCGGGGTCGACATCTTCAAATCCCGCGGGGTCATGATCGTGGATGTCGGCGGGGGGACCACCGACATAGGGATCCTCTCCTATGGCGATATCGTCCTCTCACGCACCATCCGTATGGCCGGGACCTTCATGGATGACCAGATAGCCAAGTATATCAAGAAATCCCGCAGTGTGGAGATCGGCGAACTGACTGCTGAACGCTGCAAGATAGAACTGGCCGATATCCATGAAGTGATCAAATCGAATTCCGCCATGTATGCCGGACGCGATATCGTAAAGGGAATACCGCAGTGGATCACCGTCACGACCGAAGAGATACGGGAGGTGCTGATCCCCACCTTCGAGGAGATCGTCAAACTGGTCTCTGCAGTACTCAAGGACACCCCGCCGGAACTCTCAGCCGATATCTATCAGAACGGGATCCTGCTCACAGGCGGGGGCGCTCTGGTGCACGGGATCGATGAGTTCATCGAGAGCCGGATCAACGTACCGGTCACGATCGTATCCAACCCCCTCACCTGTGTTGCGGAAGGCACCAAGTACCTGCTGAAGAACAGGGGTGATTATCTTGTGAACCCTCTGCAGCTGTAGCAGATGATCTCCCGTTGACTGAACGTCATATGGCACCAACAGTCTATTGTGCCATAGCGACCGGAGGTCGTGAGGATTCCGGAATCGGTATCAGAAGCAGGATGCGCTTCTGTCGCCATCCGGGATGAGCTCCTGTTGCGCCGGAGGATACAGACAGAACCATGCGGATCGACCCTCCGGCTGCTCACCATGAGAAAGGATAGAACGAATGAATGTGAAAAAGCTTGCACGACAGCAGAAGAAACAGGCGACGAACATCGGGATAGATCTGGGGACAGCCAACCTTCTGGTCTATGTGGATGAAGAGGGTATCATCTTCAACGAACCCTCTGTCATAGCCATGGAATATGCCACGAACAACGTCATCGCGATCGGGGCCAATGCCGCCAGAATGATCGGGCGGGGACACAGCGGGATCAAGATCATCAGTCCGCTCAATCAGGGGGTCATCTCCGACATGGATGCGGCAAGACAGCTGATCATGATCGCCCTGAAGAAAGTCGAGAACATCAACATCGATCTCTCCTCTTCTACCCTGCTGATCTGCTGTCCGTCCGAGGTGACCCAGCTCGAGAAGAACTCACTGATGGAACTCGCGCTCAAACTCGGAGTGCATGATGTCTTCATCGAAGAGGAGGTGAAAGCCGGCGGGATCGGGGCCGGACTTGATATCTACAGCAGCAACGGGACGATGGTCATAGATATCGGGGGAGGCTCTACCGATGTCGGGGTCCTCTCACTCGGTGATATCGTCGTATCGGAGTCGATCAGGGTCGCAGGTAACTACTGTGACAACGAGATCATCAACCACCTGCAGTACCGGCACGGCCTGCTGATCGGTAAGAAGACGGCAGAACGGATCAAAGAAGAGATCGGTTCTCTCAGAGAAGAGATCGAACATGAGCGGACGACCACCGCAAGCGGACGTGACATCGTGACCGGGCTTCCCAAGAAGATCCTGGTCACCGAATCAGAGATCCGGGATGTCCTGATAGAACCGTTCGAGAGTATCGCAGCTACCATCCTCAAGGTCCTGCAGAGGACACCGGCAGAGTTATCTGCCGATATCATCGTCAATGGGATCGTGATCAACGGGGGAGGTGCGCTGATCGACGGGATCGAAGAGTTCCTCAAAAAGCGGGTGACACTCGATTTCCATATCTCCCGTAAACCGATGACCGCGATCGTAGAGGGGACGAAACTGCTTTTGAAGAACCGCGGCAGCTATTTTGTCAAACCCACGGAATAGGACCAGCGAAGAGCTGCTGCCGGCATCTGCCTGCGGCAGGGATCCATCAGCACTAAGGACCGTTTACAGATTGTTTCCTTGAACGACCGGCCATGCGCCTGAACCATGCATATGATCAATACGTAATGAGTAATGAGTGATCGATGAAGGAGAGAGACCATACCTGCGCAGCTGCTTTCGAACAGGTGCAGCTGCAGCGGTCATGCAAGCGCATGGGGATCTTCAAGCGGTACCGGAGGCAGAGGTCCTCTGTACCGCACGTCCGAAAAGAAAACCTGTTTTCCAGATACCACGAGCTCTCCGGTGCAGGCTGCTGCAGTAGCTGCACTCCTGCTCCGGAGAGACTTCATCTATGAAAATATCTGTTCAGAGATCAGCCTGAACAAAAGAGGATACCCATGGAACATCCTGTGACACATAGAACACTCCTGCCTGCCTACCTGCTTACTGCGACGCTGTTCATACTGGCAGCTGCGACCCGCACGCCGCTGTTTGCCCGTCCCGGCCTCCAGTTGAGTCTGGCAGTGCTGCTGCTGCTGATCATATCACTTCTTATCTGGACCAGAGGTGATCAGCAGCGACCTCATCCGGAGAAGGTATATCAGTCGATCAGAGAACGGTATCGACATGAGAAGGCAGGCCGCTATTACTGTATAGCCTTCGAATACCATAACAGCGGTAAATATCATTCCATGATCGACCTGAACTTCAACAGGAGCTATCAGGAGGAGTTCTTTACCAGACTCTGTACGCTGTTCGGATCAAGACACGTGTTCGCACTCGAACGTGATCAGACGATCATCGTAACGAGATTCACCGATCCTGAAGCTGTACCGGAGGTGCTCCTGCAGGAGATGGAGGAGACGACCCGCAGCATCTGCACCAGATTCCATGATCTGCTGAAGATGATCCCGATCGAGAACCGTCACTACATCAAGATCTCCGTGGGGACGGCCTCTCAGGGGATCCGCCGTGAGTTCACGACAGTCTATGATCTGGTGCAGCTGGCACAGTTCACCAAGCTGGCGGCAAAAGAACGCAAGGTGCCCTATCTCATAGCCGATGAACCCCTTCGGGCACTCAAGAGAGATATCGATGACTTCACCCGATCCATGGATGAACGGTTCAAACTCGATGAGTTCAACCCCTTCTTCCAACCGGTCATCGATCTGAGAACAAACAGGATCATCGGATGTGAGAGTTTCGTGCGCTGGCAGAAGGATACCTATCGGATCATAGAGGCGAAGAAGTTCACCGAGATCGCCAATGAGAAGAACACGCTCAAGGACATCGATGTCCATGTGATCAACAAGACCTTCCACTTCATCTGGGATCTGCACAGGCAGCAGCTCATCGCTGATGATTTCATCATGATGGTGAATATCAGCGCCAACACGCTCAAGGAACTGGATGTCGCAGAGCTCAGGAGCCTTGCCGATAGGTATGAACTCGATCCTGGCCTGATCGAGTTCGACATCAAGGATGAACCACTGAGTGATCCCTTCATGATCTCCTGTGTACGGCAGCTTCGCAGGGCTGGCTTCAAAGTGGCCGTCGACATCTTCACCTCCGACACCTTTGCCCTACGGTCGTTCCTCTATAACAGCTTCGACACCATCAAGATCGATAAATCCATCCTGACAGGCACCGACAGGCTTCCGGACGGACCAGCGTGCAAGCAGGTGCACTCAGCGGTAGAGCATGCAGAGAAGACGATCCGTGAAGAGCGGGAGTTCACCTTCTATAAGACCATCGTACAGGCTTCACGTTCCATGCAGATCAAGAGGATGCTCAAAGGTGTGGAGCACCGCCATCACCTCGATTTCGCCCGAAGACTCAAGATCGATTATGTCCAGGGGTACTACTTCACCCCTCCACTGGAACAGCATGCCTTCGTCGAATATATGCTCAAGTACCGGGAGGGGATCCTCGTCTGACCTGAACAGCCCAGATCCTGTGTGCGTTTTTGTTTCACTTTCTGCAGGATGACTGATACAATCATGCATATGTTCACCGTACTGCCCAAGAGACTGGAATCGATGCCGATGAACCGGGAATCTGAAGAACAACTTCATCTTCTCGATCGCATTGACGATCGAGAAGACGCAGACACCCCTGACCGCATCACGCTCTGCAGTCAGTACACGGTCTCTCCAGCATATCGACGGGGAGCAGAACAATTTCTTCAGAAATGCAACGGGCGCCGTGTATAGTGCCGGTTCCTCATGCCCCGATAGCCTGGAAGAACCCTGACGGGTCTATCGCTGCAGTGATCCATAATCCCGACAGCCTTCCCCATCAGCTCAATCTCTGGTGCGCCTCCCGGCGGGCACCGCTTGACTGCCCGCCTGAGAGCATCCTGAGTATCAGGATACACCCGCAGGGGAGGAAGATACCTATCGGAATGCGAAGAACGGGGGAAAGAGCATGATGACGATCAGGGCCCAGATGGGATAGATCGGAAGGATGCGCATCTGCATCACCAGTATGTCCCGGAACGGCTGCCCCTTCAGGATATACCGCAGATACCCGAGTGACAACAGGATGAGATTGATCAGCAGCAGGATGTTCTCACCCAGCGCTGCTGCCCTGTTGGGGGTGAACCCGTAGGCTGACAGCCGCATGATGATCCCTGAGAGTGCGATGATATCGACAAGGACCGCTGATAGGATCAGGGCGCAGGTAAGAAGATCCCACAGCCGGGGAGCATCCGCTCTCCTCCGGGACGGTCCGAGGGGATCAGGACTCTGATCTGCAGCAGGAGGGAAAGAGTCATCGATCTCTCTGGCGCTCATCGAGTAGAGGGCAAGACCGAGAACGATCGCCAGGATGACATCGAACCAGATGAGCATGGAACGATTCTCGTATGCCTGATTCGGGGTCAGAGCAAAGGCTGTCAGAAGACTCAGCAGCACCAGCAGGAACAGGGGGGTGAAGATCCTTGCGAGTACCGGGGCGATACTCTCTATGAGACTCTGCTTCTGTCCCACGAGGTAGGCGGCCATGATGAACAGACCGAAGAACCCGAATGGGGCGATCCATGCGGTGATGAAGGGAAAGGCATCCAGACCGATGAGCTCGAAGGTACCGGCTGTGAGGAAGATGAGCACAAGCCCGCCGAGACCGATCAGGATCACATAGATGAAGGACTCTCCTGCGAAACGGACGAAGTTCAACCGGGTGTTGGTGCTGCGCCACCCGGCGGGGGTGCCGGCCCCTTGATGCCCTCTTCGGATCAGGGGTGAAGGACCCCCGTAGAAGTAGAGCAGCACAGACAGCAGCACGATCGGCAGGTGGACAGCAGTGAGTATCGCAGTGTGGTGCGGTTCATACGAGGGATAGAGATTGATCAGGATCGCCATGAAGGGAAAGATGCTCAGGACCGGGATGCTGCTGCGCAGCGGCAGCGCACGCTTGTACAGGAAGTAGACCGCTATCGGGGTGAACGCGAACAGCGCGGCGTTCTTCAGATACAGCAGGCTGTACTGCTCCAGGTCACCGAAACCCAGCACAGCGGGTATCTTGCTCAGCAGCCCTGCACAGACTGCCAGTCCCAGGACTATGAGCAGCTCGATCCTGTTCCTGCGTGCGGTCAGAGGGGAGTCTGCCGGAACGAACAGGCTACGCCAGAGGTCCTCGGTCGTCAGCTTCGCGAACTCCTCATGGATCACCGCAGTATCACCGAGACGGCGTACTGCCAGAAGAAAGGCCTCCTCTTCTGATACCCCCTGCTCTGAGAGCTCATCGATACTGTCGCGCAGATGTGATTCCAGTTCCTCACTGTCGCTGTACCCTATGGATCCTGCCGCCTGTATATGTCTCTTCCAGGTGCTTATCTGTGATTCAAGTTCGAACATCGCAGTGCTCTCCCGCTCACCTGCTTCCGCAGGTCATGGTGATTCCTCGGACAGGCTGCACAGAGCCCGGTACACTACAGACCACTGATCGATCAGTGCTCTGTACTCACTCCTGCCTGCAGCAGTGATATGATAGTATTTTCGTCTTCTTCCGTTCTCTGCTACCACCCAGTAGGATTCGACCAGACCCGCAGCTTCAAGCCGATGGAGGACCGGATAGAGCATACCCTCTTTCCAGTCGATCCGGTGATCAGAGATCTGCTGGACCTTTCTGATGATGGCATAGCCATAGGTATCCCTGCCCTGCAGGACTGCAAGGATGATAGGGGTAGCAGAAGCAGCCACAAGGTCCTTTGGAAAGGTCATGACAGAAAACCTCCAGAGAAGCATACCTAGTACTGCTATGTATAGTACTGCAGGAATAGTGAGCCGTCAAGCATGAAACAGGGCGGACTTCAGGTATGTGATCGCATGTTCTTTTTCACCGCAGCTGTGTCAGAGGTGTCCTGCGTGCTGTATCTGCTGCATACAGAGCAAAGATCGCAAGCCCACGGGGATAGAAACAGAGGTTGTTCCCGGAAAAGGTCTCAAAGAAGAGATGGATCTCCCGGGTGTTCACCGTACAGATCCAGTCCCAGTAGTTCTGAAGCTGATGTGTCAGATCTATGCCTCGGAACAGGGCAGCAGCATCTCTGAGCATGTTCATCGACAGCCATCCGACCATCGATGACGAACCTGCAAGCCCTTTCTGCAGTGCACGTTCAGCTCTGCTTTCAAAGCTGGTATGACGGCATCCATACTCAGACAGGGTATGTCTGGTACTGGTGATCAGATCCTCACACAGATAGGCCTCAGGTATCTCTGTCGATACGCCGATCATATCGAGCAGTACCAGTGCGTTGGTTGCGAAGATATGATAGGCATCCCAGCCTTCAAGTTCACCTGAAAGCCTCTGTCCGGTCCAGGGATCTGTCAGATCGTCTGCGCTCTGACTGCAATTGACGATGAAGTGATCCTGCTTCCAGCCCGCTGTGGTGATAGTCCTCAATCCCCTTGAACAGAATGAATCATATTCAGCGTTCCGGTTACTCACCATCTGGATTCCCGCCCAGATGGCACAGTAGGCTTTTATCCCGAGATAGACCTGCTGGTCACCATACTGGATCGCAGGGGATGCATCATCGATGGTGTTGCTGCATCCGGTTGCCGGTATCCCGGTCTGTTTCAGGTCCGTCGATATGATGTAATCCATCATCCCGGTGATCGCAGCTTCCAGCTGAGAACAGATCAGAAGGTCTCCGGTCTGCTTCCAGTAGGCGAACGCCATAAGGATGAAGTTGCAGTTCTCCTCGATCTCCATGTGATGGGGATAATACTGGTGGCTGCACGTCAGGAACTGCCCTGTATCGTGACTGAGAAAGCACCCTTTCAGAGGACCGGAGGCATCAGGAACGAGAAGGAACTCCTTCCACTGGAGCAGTTGCAGCCGCAGCAGCTCCGGCCAGAACAGAAGATAGAAGGGGCTCTGGCTGTACTCTACATCTACCGTTGAAGTGAAGTAGCAGTTCCCCTCCCAGACCGTATACCAGGGGGACCGGTCTGCTCTGATCACGAACCAGGTATTGATCAGCCAGGAGTGAAACGCGCAGGAACTCAGATGGTCAAATGCCCTGCCGAGGGTATGATCTGCACAAGAAGCATCAAAGTCCTGCGAGACCTTCTGCAGGCTATCCCATGAGCTTTTGAGGTGTGCGATGACCTGCTGTGCAGAACCATACTCGTGTGTATACCAGAATGGGCAGAGTTCGCCTGCAACAGTCATCATCGGTCGATCATAGGCAGCATAGACCAGAGACATGGCAGTATCGGCTTCACCCCTGTGCAGATGGACCTCTCTGGTAAATCGGTCATCGGTATACGAGCAGCTGATACCGCACAGCAGATCGTTGACCGGCTCTTCCCGAGTGTAGGACGGTCTGTTATCAGCCGCATAATCACCCGAATCAGAGGGATAGGGAACATCCACGGTATAGGCAAGCTGCACAGTATCAGAATCCGTTCGTGTGACAGTCCCCGATTCTGGTCTGATCGAGAAGTACAGCTTACCGGAGATGCAGGCCTCATCCGTCTGTTTCGTCCACCTGAAATCACCGCGCATACGCTCTGCTGACATGCTGATCATCAGAGCAGGTATGGTGGATCGGTCAGGATCTTCAGGAGCGAAGACGATTCGGATACTCAGCCCCACCTGAATGCCATATTCTGGGATCACCCCGGTGAAACCGATCGAAGTGAACGTCGAGGACTGCTCCATGAAAGGGAACAGCGTGAGATCCGGAGCCAGAGGGAAACTGTAGTCCACGGCACCGATGGTCATTCCGGCTTCTATCAGACAGGGGATCCCCGGGTGCTCTGAGAATCTGATCAGATAGGATCGCCCGTTCCCTGGATTAACGGCAATACCGACTCTTGAACCGAAGACCGCTATGGCATCACTGAGTAGCTGCATGTACGTTTCCCCCTCTTTGTATGGCAACTGGAGCTGAGAGTTCGAAGACAGCCCCCTCTCTGGCATGTGGATCTATCTGTATGTACCCTCTATGAGCACGCATGACCCGATAGCTGTAGTTCAGACCTATCCCCCAGTTAGTCATACTCACAGAGCCGCTTTTCAGTGGTCGAAACAGCACTCGCCTCTCAGCCCGGCTGAGTCCCTTTCCGGTATCGATCACGGTCACCGCGACCCACTGCTGTTCGGTAGTCGTCCTGACAGTGACCTGGGGTCGCACGTGCGGATTCGCTGCCGCTGCCTCGGCGGCATTGATACAGCAGTTTCGTATCGCCTCAGTGAACAACTCCTGATCAACCAGCCAGTGAGCATCATGGGGGATCTGCAGTGTGCAGCTGACAGCCGGATAGCGTACTGCCAGCTGATCGATGATCGGGCTCAGTATCGCACTGATACTGCAGACAGTCGGTCTCAAAGCGATGCTCCTCGTCTGATCCAGGAATCGTGCAATGGTTCTCAGGGCATGTCCGGCAAGTTCATCATGCTCTGTGAGCAGGGGGGTAAGATCAGCCGAACCTGCCTGCCTGATATCCTTTGTGATCAGTGTCAGGGAGAACAGATCATTCTTCAGTGAATGGAACAGAAATCGAACAGCCTGGTTGATGGTCTGCATCTTTCGCTCCTGAAGATAGATGACCACAGCCTCTTTGAAGGCTACTCTGGAATACTTCAGGAGCATGAACACGTTGACACTCATGATCAGCAATACGATCCATGGCAGGATCGTGATGTAGAACAGCGGCAGTTCGTACTGCAGAGAGATGTCTATCAGGGCGTTCGCTGACCGGTCCCTCATCATATGCAGTCGCACCGGGTCGACTATGCAGAAGAGAAGGAACAGGGTCGAGGAAGTGCCTACGATCGCCAGATAGGAGAGTTTCTCATAGGATCTGGAGATGATGGTGCTCCGTCGTGCAGATCGGTACAGTCTGAGACAGAGACAGCAGATATACCCGAGGTACAATACTTCGACAAGCTGGTATGATCCATAGTAGAGAGCGATGAGCCCAAAGGACTCAGTCTGCACGAACCTGATGTACAATGCATACCGCACACCGGGAAGGTGCAGAAGAAGATGTGCCAGTACCACTGCTGCACATATGCAGATCTCTGTGACAGAGAGTCTGATCTGCCGGTAGACTGCATAGAACGCAGTGAGTATGATCAGGAACACCGCTTCGAGCATATACCCGAGGCTCCCGATGTCATAGGGTCCATAGCGAAAATTGAATACCAGCAGAGAGACATTGTAATCGAACAGGAACAGCGGGTTATCCGTTCTCTGGTAATAGCCGTATTTAGCCACGAACAGGATGATCGCAGCGATCCTGACCGCAGTGAGTATGATCAGCAGGGACAGAAGCCAGTTATACCCTCTGTTCGGGTTCTTCAGCATGATGAACAGAGAGAAACACAGGAGAATGATCACCGTATAGAACATTTCATCTACCCCGTCTGCATGTTCAGCATCGAAACCAGTGCATCAGTCACAGCTTCAAGACGATGTTCGTCAACATCTGTCCGACCGGGAGCCACTTCATACCCGCCCTCCTGGTAGGCCTGTGCCGTAGGGAGATAGCCGGCCCACCCATTGGTGTTGGTAGCGAACAGTGTATAGGGTGACGGTGCTGCAGCGAGCAGATCAAGACTTGCCTGAGTGAAGCACTCGGCTCCCGCACAGGCGATGGCAGCCTGCCCGATATGCAGGACACTCAAGGCAACCGGTACATCATCAGGGTGTTTTGCCGGCAGTATGCATGATGCACTGTGAATGCTTTCGGTCTCTACAGGAGTCCTTGCGGCATACGCGGCAAGCACGGCATAACCTGCAGCTGTACCGATGATCCGTACGGCTTCCGGATTCTGCTGGGTCGCAAGATAGGGCTCAGTATCGCCGCATGCTCCGAGGGTGAACATGGCCCGGGTACCCGCCCCGAGATTCTGTTCGATCGCAGCACAGGCCGCCCCGGGATAATCCGCACTGATGAGCGTGCTGTGCTTGCCCATGACTACCGGATGCAGAGCTACCGAGAAGAGGACGATCCGCTTCAGGTCACGAGGAACAAGATAGGAGTCATAGCGCGGATCATCGATCACCTCGAAGATAAGGACAGGTATCCGGTCCTCTACCGGACCATCAAGTACCGCAGTTTCCCGCTCCCACAGGCTGAAACAGTTCACCGTCGCCCCGTCTTCACCCCTGCCCCTCCTGTTGAACCCGAGGGTAGCCCTGGCCGTCGTATAGAAGCATTCAGCCGGGACAGGAGCACTTCTTGCATACCCTATCGTGCGTATGATGGTCTCTTTCAGCATCTGAAGATACTGTTCAGACTCTTTTCCAAATCGGTCATATATCGAAGAGATTTCATCACCGCTGCCGATCTCATCCCACGGGTTCGTGGTTATCGGACCTGAATGGGTATGAGACACACAGATGCATACGTTGTCCTCAGGGATGCCGAAGGTCTCCCGGATCAGCTGCCTGACCTGGAGGAGGTATTCATTCGTGAGGATACATAGGTCCACGGTGATCAGCAGCTGTTCACTGGAGGAATCAGTTATTGACAGTACCTTGAGGTACAGATCATCAAGTATTCCGGTTGGCCGCCCATCATAGATGAATCGGTGTTCGTATCCTTCAAGAGGAAGTCCGGGCAGCGCTGGCGTTATGAGGGCCTGATGGTATCCGATGTGTATCATATGTTCAACCTCGATCATGTAATTCTGTCACGATCCGCACTGCATCATGTCCGATGAGCAGCGCGGCTACCTCTTTCATACTGCGTTTCTTGAACTTCTTCAGGATGTTGCTCACATGCGCCCGCACCGTGGTGCGTTCGATGAACCGTATCTCTGCGATCGCATGGTAGCTCATCCCTTCAAGGTAGAGCGCAAGGATGTCAAGCTCACTGCGGGTCAGGGAGTTGATGATCTGGAACAGTGCACTCAACTGCCTCTGCTGGATCCGTATCCGGGCAAACTCATTACGCATCTTGTTCGCCACCACAGGCCTCATGGTTGCCTGTCCCCTGTAGGCATTGCGTATGGCTTCCATGATCACCTGAGGATCCTCGGTCTTGAGAATATAGTCGGTGACCCCTGCTTCGAATGATGAGAAGATCAGGTCATCTTCCTTATGGATGGTCAGCATGATGATGCAGATCTCAGGATTCACCTGCTTGATCTGCCATGCTGCCTGGATACCGTCATCCTCATCATCCATCTGGATGTCCAGCAGTACGATATCAGGTTCATGCTCTCTGACAGCCTCTACTGCCTCGACACCATTCTTGCAGACAGCAAGCACCTCCATATCAGGCTCTTCACTGATCATGGTCTCGAAATAGGTCCTTATCCTCGGTAAGTCATCAGCGATCACGATTCGTATCATGCGTTATCCCGTTATCATCCCTGTTCTGCTTCGATCATACAGCGTTGATGAGTCTCTGATGACCTGAAGATACCCTCGATGACAGCGACGATATGACAGGCCCATCGGCCGGTATTGGTATACGCGGCTCCAGTTTCCAGATGTGCACACATCAGTTCTATACCCAGCCCTCTATTGTTATCAGTATACCTGCCTTCTGCGGGAATGGAAGACCACACACCGGTCTCTTTCGTATAAAGCTGCAGCACTCCTCCGAAGAAGTTCGGATCAGGGAACTTCAAGCTGCCCCCGGTGCCGTAGATCTCAATTGGGGGAAGATGGGTCTGATGGATGTCAAAACTCATGAGCAGTGTACCGATGACACCGTTGCAGAAGGTGAGTACCGCCTCGATGGTCGTAGGGACTTCTACTGCCAGCACCTCTCCCGCCCTTGGCCCGGTAGCGATCACCCGTCTGGCAGCACTGGTGATGGTAGTCGCTGTCACAGCTGCTACCGGTCCCAGACATGCTATCAGAGCGCTGAGATAGTACGGTCCCATATCCCAGAGCGGGCCGCCGCCGGACTGATAGTAGAAGTCAGGATTCGGATGCCATCGTTCGTGTCCGGGGGTGGTCATAGCGGCAGTGAAGGCAACAGGAGTACCGATGCCTCCACTGCCTATGATACGTTTTGCCTTCTGTATCGATGAGCCGAGAAAGGTATCCGGAGCACAGCCTACCGCGAGCGACGATGCGTCTGCAATATCGATGAGCTCTCTCGCGCTATCGGTATCCAGAGCCAGAGGTTTCTCACTGTAGAGATGTTTCCCTGCTTGAAGGATCCTCTTTGAAAGCACGGCGTGTACTGCCGGAGGGGTAAGGTTGATCACCAGCCCTATCTCAGGATCATCAAGCAGGTCTTCTACAGAGACGGCAGTCCCCACACCGGTTCTCATGCATAGATCCTCTGCCGAGTGCATGTTCATATCTGCACACGCCACGATCTGAATATGATCGAAGTCTCTCGCATTCTCCGCATAGATGGTACTGATCGTTCCGCATCCTATGATCCCTGTCTTCATATTGCCCTGCCTGCAGCTTCACACCTGCCGATGATTGCATCGAGCTCTTCTTCAGTCCAATCCGGATTGATGCTGATACAGGCAACACGGCTCATAAGATCCAGACTGGTACAGTAATCCTCAGTCTGGAATTCGAGTCTCAGATCCCTGTTTGCTTCCATTTTGTAGGGATTATAGAAGTCGTTCTGCCCCCCGAGTCTTTCGTAGAGGGGGCTCCAGTTCTTGAACACATGTTTATCACTGTTGATCGGCAGCCAGAACAGACCTTCTGCAGCACCACAGAAGGCATCGGCCTGTGCCGGGCTGTCAAAGATGAAACCTGCAGTGGTCCCGCAGTCTCCCTGGATGTCGTGCGAATCGATCGCAGTAAGATCGACTGATGCGATCAGCTGCTGTTTTCTGGCTCTCAGATCACTGAGGATCCCTTCGAGACGGGACTGCTGGACCCGAAGGATCGCACCGGTGATCTCACTGATCCTGTGTTGATTACCAGTGAATACCGGTACACTCAACTCCGCTGCATAGGGTCTGAAAGCAGTCCCTCCATCATGATAGATCAATGCCCGTTCAAAGATGGTCCTGTCATCAGTCACGACAGCTCCTCCCTCCCCTGCCGAGAGGATCTTGAAGTGGTTGAAGCTGAATGCCCCGGCATCGCCGAGAGAACCCAGCCGCCTGTCGCGGTAACTGCCCCCGTCTGCCTGACAGGCGTCTTCAAGCACCTGAAGATGATACTCCTCGGCAATCTCAAGGATCTGCTGCATGTCGCAGGGGAATCCGTTGATATGGACCGGTATGATACATGCGGTGTGTTCAGTGATCTTCTTCCGTATATCACGACAGTCGATAGTAAGACTCTGATCGATATCAGCGATCACCGGGATCGCCCCGACAGCAAGGACCGCGATAGCCGTTGCCATGAAGGTATATGCAGGAATGATCACTTCATCCCCGGGACCGATCTGCATACCGACCAGTGCACTGATGAGCGCATTCGTTCCCCCGGAGACTGCCAGGCAGTAGCGACTGCCGATCAGCTCCGCCCATTCTTTCTCAAACTGATCAGCCTCTTTGAGCGGTGAGTTGATCCTGAACAGGTAGTTACTGTCAAAGACGCGTTGTACCGCATCCAGTTCTTCTTTTCCGATTCTGTACATGAGAGTACCTCCGTCATTATTCTTTGATCGCCCCTCGGGTCAATCCTGATATGAAATAGTTGCTCATAGAGAAATAGAGTATGATCATCGGGATGATGGACATCATCGACCCTGCCAGCATGAGGTTCCAGGATGAAGCAACCTGTCCGGAGGTCTTCAGGCCTACGACCGCCACGGTCAGGGTCTTGAGCACAGGCTTGGACATGGTGAAGACCAGCGGCAGAAGATAGTCGTTCCAGGTCTCACCGAACGTGAGCAGTGCGATGGTGGCTATGATCGGTTTGATCAGCGGCAGGATGATGTTCCAGTAGATACGAAAGAAACTGCAGCCGTCGATCCTCGCTGCTTCATCAAGGGAACGGGGGACAGAGTCGATATAGGTCTTGGCCAGAAAGATCATGGTCATATTGACCGTGAAGACCCTCAGGATGATATATCCCCATAGAGATGCATGTATATGCAGGAACTTGGCTACCTGAAGCTGCGGATAGATCATGATCGGACCCCAGCTGAGGAACATGGTAGCGATGAAGAGAGAGAACAGGAGGTTCTTTCCTCTGAAGGAACCTCTCGAGAATGCATAACCGGTCATCGTCGCTACGAGCAGGATACCGGCTATCGTCATGGATGTCACGAACAGACTGTTTACCGTATATCTCTTGAAGTTCGCCATATTCCATGCTTCAACGTAGTTCTCCCAGCGCGGCACTTCCGGGAACAGGTTCCCTCCTGCAGTGAGGATCTCCATGTTACTTTTCAGGGAGGCGAACAGGGTGATCAGCAGGGGAAAGAGGAATACTGCAGTGATAGCGCACAGGCCGACGAATATGATCCTTGAAGAAGTGGTCCTGCGTATCATACGGAATCCTCCTTACGGGTGAGCAGTAGATATGCGATGGTGATCAGCCCGATGATCAGCGCTGATACAGTACCTGCTGCGGCAGAATAGCCGATCTGCGGGGCTCGGGCCCCCTGTGAGAAGAAGTATTTGAATACGAAGGTCATCATATTCTCAGACCGGCCTCCCGGAGCTCCGTTGGTAAGGACCAGGGCAAGATCAGCAGATTTCAGCGTACCGATGATAGCAAGCAGGGTTATGACTTTCGTCATTCGTTTGAGCATCGGCAGGGTGATATGGAAGAACTGCGTTCGAGTACCAGCTCCATCGATAGCCGCACTTTCATATAATTCAGGACTGATGCTCTGAAGAGCTGTCAGAAAGAACACCATATTGATCCCGACACACTGCCAGACAGATGCAATTATGATCACCGCAAGTGCATGGGCTCGCGTTCCGAACCAGTTTATCGGAGTGGTGATCAGATGCATATCCATCAGCAGATTGTTTACGATCCCCTCGTATGAGGCAAATAGGAAGGAGAAGATCAATCCGATGATCACAGCACTGAGAATGTACGGCATGAAGATGATGACCCTGAACACATTAGCCGATCGCATCTTCCGGTTCAGCAGGACTGCCAGGATGAGAGCAAGGGGGAGCTCGATGAGCAATTTACCGCTGATGATGAACGTGTTCGCCACTGCGGTCCAGTAGTTCGGATCTCTGGTGAACAATCGTACGTAATGGTCAAAGCCGATAAAGACAGTCTGTCCTCCGATCCTTCTGGTGAACGAAAGAGCCAGGACATACCCTATCGTATAGACGCTGAATATGATAAGACCGAGAAACGACGGGAGGATCATAAGGAGAGCCTCCCTGCTGTTTCGATTGACTTGTTGAAGTGATGGCATCATGGGTATCCTTTCTGACTGAGATCCTGCCGGCCTGTCATATCGTCAGGCCGGCAGCGTTATGGATCGAGGTTACTGTGCCAAAGCCGGTGAGTAGTCGGGGATCTGGAAATCGGCGAGGTCGATCTCATTATCAGCAACAGCCCGCTGCAATGCGGCATTGTAGGCTGCATTGGCTTTTTCCACTGCTTCATCGATCGAGTACTGGCCAGCTACGGCATTGTAGAAGATGATGTCATAGGTATCGCCTTCTACACTGACACTGGGGACCACCGGATACACGGTATTGTTCGTGACATCAGAGAACTCGGCAAACCCCATGACATCTGGAGCTGTCGCTTCAGCTGCGATGGTCGGGTTCACCGGGATGTTCTTGGCCGCTTCATATTTCATGGCTACGATCTCATCGCTGTTGAGCCACTTGTAGACTTCCCATACCGCATCTTCCTTTGCTGACTCGATACCGCTTCCGAGCCACCACTCGCCTTCTGATACCAGTTCACTCTTATACTTGAAGCCGGTAGCTTCAGGGACCGGTACTTCGGTGATGCCCATATCGATCTTCACGGGGAACTGGTCATTGAATACAGCGACATCCCATGATACGGCGAACATCATACCGACGTTCCCTTCTGCGAACTGTGCTCTTGCGGTATCATTGTCCAGACCTTCCGCTCCCGGGAACAGGCTGTTCTCATCTTTCAACTGTTTTACCATAGCAGTATAGGGCTTGAGGGTACTGAAATCGAACTTGCCATTCCTGTAGTCGAACTCCTTTCGCCCGAAACCGCCGCCAATCGTATAGGTTCCAGCCCAGGCCCAGAATCCTTCACCCCATTTGAAGGGAAGAGCGACGCCGAACTTCTTTCCGTTTGACGCTTCAGTGATGGTCCGTGCATATGCTACGACGTCCTCATAGGTCCTCGGTGGCTGTTCAGGGTCAAGCCCGCAGGCCGCAAAGAGGTCTTTGTTGTAGACCATGCGCATGGTGAACGCGAACTGAGGGATCGAGTAGACTTCACCGCCATAGGAGGTGACATTGTTGATGTCAACATTGAAGGGAAAGGCTCCTACCCAGTCTTCAGTATCAAAGGATGTCAACGGCTGAATGACTCCCTTGTTCACCCCTTCAGCTATCGATTCATCCAGATTCATGATATCGGGACCGCTTCCTGACTGGAAAGCGATCGTATAGATGTCAATGAAATCATCACCATAGATCTGATAGTTGATCTCAATACCCTTCTCTTTCCCGATCGTCTGGTTGAACTGCTCAACCTGATTGACCATCAGGTCCTTATCATGTCTGTTTCTTGTCCAGACATCGACGACTGTCGGGGCATCAACACGTTCCTGAGCTCCTCCGGCAAATAGTGCCACAGGAAACAGACAGAGAATCAACGCGATACTTATTACTCTTTTCATATGATTCCTCCTTGAATTACTGCATATGATGCTAGCATGCACCTGGGCAGCCCGACAGTACCGATTTTTCTAAACATCTTATCTCAAAAGAGATATCCAGATGATACCAAACTCACTCCAGCAGGGTCCAGATCGATCGCATACCGGAAGCAGCCCCGAACGATGCCCAAACGGTCAATCTGCACTGCCTCATACCCCCTGACAGCTTGTGTTCATATCCTGTTTTTGCTATGATACCAAATAGCAAATGAGTTCACTACTGTATCTGGTGAAACTGAGATGGCATCTCAGGATCGCCATGACAGTACTCGGTACTGCAGCAGGAGCTGTGAGGCAGGGGTTCCCTGCTTCACAGCTGTCCAGATCATGCTGATCGGGAGGTTTTCGTTATGCAAGACGTGCATACCATGATACTATTTCAAGAGAAAGCAGTCGTATTTCCGTGAAGACCTCCCAGGATCTCAGGATGAGAGCATATGATCACAGCCCGGAATCCCTCAGGGTCCCGGATAGAGGATGTGGATGACTATGGAACAGCAGCTACTTGATACAGAGCAGGATCAACACAATCAGGAGAACCAAGGACCTGTGGAATACCGGATACAGGATGTAGAGCAGCTCATCGATCTCTGGACCAATATCTACCGGGATGACGGGAGACCAGACTGGACTCATATGCTGCCCTACTACGATGATGATATCTATTTCAGGGATACGATCCAGGAAATCCATGGAAAAGAGGATTTCATCCGTATGACCAGGCGTCTGTCAGAGCGTTCGGGGAATCTTGTGATGGAGATCGTCAACGCCGCACAGCGGGGACAGATATTCTTCCTTGAATGGGAGATGACCTTGAGTTTCAAGAAATACCCGAACTCCACGTTATACGGATCCAGCAGGGTCACGGTCAACGATGAGGGTAAGATCATCGAGCAGAGAGATTACTATGATCTCTGGGGTGATATCTTCGATAACATCCCGAGATTCAATAAGGCATACCGTAAATTCGTGAAAAAGAAGTTTGGTTAGACACATGAACACATACCTGAAAGAATACCAGTGGTCTCAGATCGGGGCGATGCTGAAGAACAACAAACGCATACCAAAGACATGTACCGATGATTGTACCGGCAAGCTGGTGCTCATAACCGGCACCACCTCCGGTATCGGGTACCATACGGCTCTGGCCTATGCATCCCGGGGTGCTGACCTGATCTGTGTGAACAGGAACAAAGAGAAGACCATAGAGCTGTGTGAGAAGATAGAACGTGAATACGGGGTCTCCTGCAGCTGGTATCTGGCTGATTACACCAGATTGGACGAGGTGCTTGCCGTCGGAAGACAGCTGGCAGCCCTGGATCGCGATATCGATATACTCATCCACAATGCCGGGGTGTTCATGACGAAGAAGTCCATCACCTCCGACGGCTATGAGCAGGTCTACCAGGTGAATTTTCTCAGCTCCTGCATCCTGACCCACATGCTGAAAGACAAGCTCATCGCACAGAAGGAAGCACGGATCCTCTATGTGAACTCAGAGGGCCACCGCTTCGCATTATCGGGAGTGCCGCTTGATGACCCGCACTGGAAGCGGCACCGGTACACCGGACTGAAAAGCTACGGGGTAGCCAAGACGGCCCAACTGCTCTCGCTGATCCCGTTCACCTCCATGTTCGACGGCAGCGGCGTGACGATCAATGCCATGCATCCCGGAGATGTGAAGACGAACATGGGAGAGAACAACGGAAGGATCTACAGGTTCTTCAAACATCTGTTCATAAACACCTCTGCCAGGTCCCCAGAACTCTCTGCTCAGGCGCTCTACTATCTCGGGGTATCGAACGATCTGGATTCGATCAGCGGCAGATTCTTCAACTTCACCACAGAAGAGATCCCGGCTCCTCACGCCCTTGATGCAGAGGCTGCCTGGAGGCTGTGGGATACACTACATGATGCAGGAGTGCTGAGATGAAGGGAACACACCAGAAGCTGGTGATCGTCGGGGCCGGGCTTGCCGGGCTCACCGCGGCGGCATACCTTTCACGTGAGGGGTATGCGGTACAGCTGATCGAGAAGAACCAGAAGTGCGGCGGGATGCTCAACTCCTTCACCCGCGATGGATACCTCTTCGATGCCGGCGCACGGTCTATCGAGAACTCGGGCATCATCAGGCCCATGCTGAAGGATCTTGGTATCGATCTGCCGCTGCTCAACAGCCCGGTATCGATCGGTGTCGGCTCTGAGGTCCTGTCGATCACCGATGAACAGGACATCAGCAGATACATGGATCTTCTCAAAGATCTCTATCCTGAAGACCGTACTGAGATCGACAGCCTCTACCGGGTCATCAGGAAGATCGTGAAGAGCATGCATACCATCTACGGGTTCGATAATCCTGTGTTCACGAAGGATTTCACCCATGACTATCCCTACCTCTTCAAGCAGCTGCTGCCGTGGTTCGGGAAGTTCATCCTGGCGGTCATGCACATGAACCGCATGGATGAACCGATCGAAGGGTTCCTGCGAAAGATCACGAACAACGAGTCCCTGGTATCGATCATCGATCAGCACTTCTTCAAGAGCACTCCGACCTTCTTCGCCCTGGGCTACTTCTATGTCTATCTGGATTATATCTACCCGGAAGGAGGGACGGGCATGCTCACCGCTAGCCTTGCCGACCTGATCAGAGAACAGGGCGGAGAGATCCTGACAGACACGACGATCACCTCGGTAGATGCCGCACAGAAGACGGTGACCGACAGCGAACAGCGGGTCTACAGCTACGACCAGCTGGTCTGGGCTGCCGACCTGAAGAGGCTGTATGCGATCACAGATACTGCGAAGCTCGATCAGCGGATCATTGAGCAGATCGAACACCACAGGAGTGCCATAGAGGCCAGTCGGGGCGGGGATTCGATATTCAGCCTCTATCTGGGTGTCGATCTTCCCAATGAGTACTTCTTTGAACGGTCCAACGGACATCTGTTCTATACCCCGAGCAGCGAGGGACTCAGAACCACTCATACGAGTGAGCTCGATGAGCTGCTTGAGAACTTCGAGAGCACATCGAAAGAACAGGTCCTGCAGTGGCTCGACCGGTACTGCGAACTGAATACCTACGAGATCTCGATCCCGTCCCTGCGGGACCCTCACCTCTCTCCCGATGGCAAGACCGGAGTGATCATCAGCCTGCTGTTCGAGTATGAACTGATACGGAAGATCGAGGAGGCCCGGTGGTATGATGAGTTCAAGACCGAGGTGGAGGATCGGATCATCAAGATCCTGAGTGATTCCCTCTATGAGGGTCTCGACGATCATATACAGCTGCGGTTCTCATCGACCCCGCTGTCGATCGAACGGCATTTCGGCAGCTCCGAGGGCGGTATCACGGGATGGACCTATGAGAGGGCAGTCCCGGTGATCAGTGACCTGAAGAAGATCCCCAGGTCGGTCAAGACCCCGTTCCCCGATATCTTACAGATCGGTCAGTGGGCCTACAGCCCCGCGGGGATACCGACTGCGATCCTCACAGGCTGGTATGCCGCTGATGCGATCATCGGTGATAAGCAGTAGAGGGGACTCATCCGGCAGGGCTGACTCTCATGCTCCATACAGTGCCAACCGGGACTGCTTCAGACTCTGGTCTCACTACAATTGTATTATCAGAACAGCATAATGTCTTTTGCACAGGACCCATTCCATGGTACAATTGGGAAAAAGTGTGAGGTTCCCTGTGTCAGTCAAAACAACAGAATCTTTTCCGATCGTAGGGGTAGGTGCATCAGCTGGTGGATTGGAGGCCTTGAGTGAGTTCTTCGCAGCCATGCCCGAATCTCCCGGAGCTGCATTCGTGGTTGTCCAGCATCTCTCCCCGAACTTCAGATCCCTCATGGATGAGCTGCTCTCGAGGATCACCGATCTTCCGATTCAGATCGTCAGTGACGGCATGCAGATCGAGAAGGACCATATCTATCTTATCCCTCCCAAGATGAACATGACGATCTTCCACCGGAGACTGCTGCTGCAGGAACACCTGCGTTCGAAGCAGCTCAATCTTCCTATCGATATCTTCTTCCGTTCCCTGGCGAAGGATGTGGAGAAAGATGCAGTCGGGATCATCCTCTCGGGTACCGGCAGCGATGGGACCCTGGGGATCAGGGCGATCAAATCGAACGGCGGTATCGCCATGGTCCAGGATGTACGGTCTTCCAAGTTCGATGGCATGCCCAAGAGTTCCATCGCGACCGGGATCGTCGATGTCATCCTTCCCCCCGCAGAACTGGCACAGCGTCTGGTTGAATACTTCCAGCACCCCCTCTCCCACTCATCTCTGAATGTGGTCGAAGTCATCGAACACGACGGGACCCATCTGAGTAAGATCATCGAGATCCTGCGGAATCGGTATGATGTCGATTTCTCGCTGTACAAGGAGAGCACCATCATCAGGCGGATCGAGAAGAGGATCCATCTGACCCGCAACACATCGGTAGAAGAGTATCTCAAGTATCTGTTCGAGCATGTGGAGGAGGTCTCAGCCCTCTATGATGATCTGCTGATCGGGGTGACCCGATTCTTTCGTGATGAGAAGGCATTCGAAGCGCTCAAAAATGAGATCATCCCGAAGATCTGTGCAGAGAAGCGCAATGATGAGGTCATCCGTCTGTGGATCCCGGGCTGCTCTACCGGAGAGGAGGTCTACTCCATAGCGATCCTGTTCCACGATCATCTGAGAGAGCACAAGCTGCACCGGGTCCTGAAGATCTTCGCGACCGATATCGACAGCAGATCTCTGGAGTATGCATCTACGGGGACCTACCCGGAGAATATCGTCTCAGATGTCCCTGAGGAGTATCTTGAGCAGTTCTTCACCCGAAAGGAGAACCGATTCCAGATCATCGAACGCATACGCAGTTCGATCGTCTTCGCACGGCACAACCTGCTCAAGGACCCCCCGTTCTCCAAGCTCGATCTGATCAGCTGCAGGAACCTGCTGATCTATCTGAATACTGATATCCAGCAGAAGGTGATCACCACCTTCTATGCCTCCCTGCAGCCGAAAGGGGTACTGCTGCTTGGCAGCAGTGAAGCTGTCGGGGCCCTCTCTGAGTACTTCACCATCATCAGGCATAAAGAGAAGATCTTCAGCAAGAAGCCCGGGAAGGCCTCGGTCTATCATGAGATGATCGTACCCTCCCCGTCACACGCCCCGCTTCATGACGCCCTGCAGGGCAGCAGGTACTCTTCCAGTGAATCGAAGCATGTCCCGAAGATAGCCGACTTGATCGATGATCTGCTTCAGGGGTTCCTTCCCCCGTCAGTCATCATCGATGAGCAGATGACGATCATACACACCATCCATGACATGAGCCGCTATATCCAGCTGGCACCGGGGGCCGTGAGCCTCGACCTTCTCAAGAATGTCGACAGGGAGCTGTCGATCATCCTCAGCAGTATCATCAGGAACGTCAAGGACAATGATGACGGGATCCCGGTAGAACTCAAGGCGATCTCGATCGGTGCATACCCGGAGGTACTGCTGAACATCAGAGCTTTTCGCATCAGGGGCACCTATATCCTCATGTCGTTCGAACAGGAGCCCGTCCATACCCGGACAGAGACCCCTGATACGCATGCGATCTCCACCGAACAGTTCGATACCACGTCCCGGTATCGGGAACACATAGATGAACTGGAGAAGGAACTGCAGTATAAGAATGAGACGATACAGGCCACGGTCGAAGAACTTGAGACCTCCAATGAGGAGCTGCAGTCATCCAATGAAGAGCTCATTGCCTCGAACGAGGAGCTCCAGAGCACGAACGAGGAGCTGCAATCGGTCAATGAGGAGCTCTATACGGTAAACAGCGAGTTCCAGGACAAGATCGAAGAACTCACTGAGCTCAACAGTGATATGAACAACCTGCTGAAGAACACCGAGATCGGGACCATGTTCCTGGACAGGAACCTGCTGATCAGGAAGGTGAACGAGAAGGCAAGCAAGCTTACCCGGGTCCTCCAGCTGGATGTGGGACGTTCTGTGCGGCACCTGAACTATGATCACTTCGATCCTGGTTTCGTCGGCAGGATCGAACAGGTGGTAACAGATCTGCAGAGACAGGAGTACGAGTTCACCGGTGATGATGGGATCAGCACACTTGCCCGGATACAGCCCTACCGCACTGCAGAGGGAGCTGTCGAGGGGATCCTTATCGTGTTCATCGATATCACATCTCTGAAGCAGTCCCAGCTGCGGAACAGGCAGCTGGTGAGCAGACTCGATAGGGCTATGAAGATCGGCGGGATCGGCTGGTGGGAGTTCGATGTGATCACCGGTGAGGTACGAACGAGTGCCTCGAAGCCTGCACTGCTCGGGTATGCACCCGATGAGCTCGGAAGCACCGTGAGCGACTGGACCGAACTGATCCATCCGGAAGATACCGAGCAGGCCCATGCAGCGATGCGGGAGCTGATCGACGGCACCTCACCGATCTATGAGGCTGAATACCGGCTTCGCTGCAAAGACGGCGGGTATCGCTGGTTCAGGGATTCAGGGACGGTGATCTCTCTGACCGGAAAGGGGGAGACACAGACGGTCGCCGGTGTCGTCATGGATATATCGGAAGAGAAGCAGAACAGCCTCCAGCGGCAGAAGAGTTCGGTACTGCTGTATGATATCCTGTCACTGAACCCTGCTGCCTGTGTCGTGCTCGACGGAGAGGGAACGATCACCTATGCCAATGATCCGGCACAGAAGATGCTCAGGGTCACCGGCAAGCAGATCGCCCAGAGGAGCTTCGATGACAGCAGGTGGCAGATCACCGATACAGAGGGCAAGATGATACCTCCGGAGCAGCTGCCCTTCTCCGTGGTGATGAAGACCGGCACCCCGGTCGATAAGATGGTTCACCGTATCACCTATGCAGATGGGGAACATCTTGATATTCAGATAAGCGGTAGAGCATTGTTCTCCGATGCGGGAAGACCGGACGGTGCAGTGTTCATGCTCAATGGACAGAAGAGGACGTAACAGGTGTTGATATGACAGACAAGAGTGCAGACAGCCTGCGGCAGCGGGCCATAGAGACGTTGAAACATCAGGACAGGCAGATAACGGCTGATTCGATCGATCTGCAGACCGTGATCGAGGAGCTCAATATCTATCATATCGAGCTGGAGCACCAGAATGATAATCTGAGAACCAGTCAGTATGAGCTGGAGATGAGCCGAGAGCGGTTCTCGGCCTTGTTCAGGTATGCCCCTGTCGGGTACATCATCTTTGATGATGAATCGGTGATCCATGAGATCAATGAGCTTGCGGGGGCTATGCTGCAGCTGCATGATCAGACGGTCTCAGAGCAGCGACTGTCCTTCACCCGGTATATCGATCCTGCACATCAGGATACCTTCTATTTCCATACCAGAAAGGTATTCTCCACCCACTGTATCGACTACTGTGAGATCGAGCTGAAGATCGAGGGCAGGAGGATACCGGTCCGTCTGCAGAGCCAGCTGGACCCCTCCTGCAGCTCCGGGGAGTGCAGGAGGATCCTCTGTTCGATCATTGATATCTCTGAATCGAAGAAGATCCAGCTCGAACTCTTCGAGAACAACATCAGACTGCAGAAGACCCTCGAGGAACTGCAGAGCACACAGAGACAGCTCATCGTATCAGAACGGCTCTCAGCCGTGGGTCAGCTCACTGCAGGGATCGCCCATGATTTCAACAACATCCTCAGCGGTATGATGGGGTATGCAGAGCTGCTCAATATATCAGAACAGCACCCGCAATGGATGCACAGCCATCTGGACGCCCTCCTGGAGGCAGGGGAACGAGCTTCCCGTCTGGTCAAGCAGCTGCTTGATTTCAGCAGCATCAGTATCAGTGACCTGCATGTCTTCAATATGAGAGAAGTACTGGAAGACTGGTTCGCATTCATACGGCATACGATCGCAGAGCAGATCCAGTTCTCCCTGCAGATCCCCGAATCCGGGGACTTCCTGATCTTCGGGGATCCCGAGCAGGTCCGTCAGGTGCTTACCAATCTGGCGATCAATGCCAAAGATGCCATACAGCAGAATGGAAGGATCGAGGTGCGGCTGAGCATGGGAGATGACAATCAGGTCATCATCGAGCTTTCCGATACCGGAAGCGGTATCAGTCCCGAGGTGCTCGAGCATATCTTCGAGCCGTTCTTCACCACCAAGGTGATAGGAAAGGGTACTGGTCTCGGTCTATCACAGGCCTACGGTATCATGAGACAGCATGACGGATCAGTCGAGGTGGAGAAGAACATCCCGACCGGTACGATCTTCCGTCTCAGGTTCCCGCTGGCTGCAGAGACAGAAGCAGATCACAGTACCGCTGCCACGGAGAAGAGGCCTCAGGCACTTACCCAGACGAGCGGTAATGAGACCCTGCTGCTCGTTGAGGATGATAAGCATATGAGGAATGCTGTCAGGCAGATGCTGGAGAACCTGGGATACCATGTCATCACAGCCGGTGATGGTATCGACGGGATCCATGCGTACTGGGCCCACCGGGATTCGATCAGGCTGGTCATCACCGATCTGGTCATGCCCGATATGGGGGGAGCGGAATTGATCCGAACGATCCATGAGGAGGCCCCGCAGCTTCCGGTGATCCTGATCACCGGGTACCCGCTGCATACCGAGGTCCTAGATGAAATCAGAGAATCAGTTACGTTGCTGAAGAAGCCCTTCTCACTCTCCACGCTCTCACTCCTGCTGCAGGAGACCCTGCAGCACACAGATGCAGACAGCTGAGTGAATACAGACAGCTTGGTGCAAGTATACAGCCGTCTTTCATATGCAGAGCACTCTATTCTTTGCTGCCTGCCTCCTCTCAGCTGATGGATCCTCTGCACAGCTTCGTGTATGATTGGTCAGAGAAGAGGACTTCACTCTAGCCTGCAGCAGATCACCGGCAACGGTGATCCGGGTACCAGTCTTGAAAGAGAGCTCTTCATATGGCCACGGGCTTCTTGAACTGACTTGCTAAATATGGTTATGTAGAGATTACTTGAGAACTACGATCAATCTGGTTATATATGGAGTTACGATATGAACGATTCACATACTGATGAGAATTTCGCCGAACTGTTTGCACAAAGCATGAACGAAGAGGTGAAACCCCTTGAGCCCGGCCAGCTGCTGGAGACTGAGATCGTCTCGATCTCAGGGGGCTGTGTCTTCCTGCAGCTCAGCGGGAAGAGCGAGGGTCAGATAGATGCAGAAGAACTGACTGATAAAGATGGGAACATGACGGTGGAAGTCGGTGATACGATCAAGGCCTACTTCCATTCTGCCAAGAACGGAGACCTGCTCTTTACCACCCGAATACACGGCGAGAAAGCCGGGAGTGCCATACTGGAGACTGCGTTTCTGAATAAGATCCCCATCGAGGGGGTTGTTGAGAAGGAGATCAAGGGCGGCTACCAGATCACAGTAGGCGACACCCGTGCCTTCTGCCCCTATTCCCAGATCACCCTGAACAGGGCTGATTCTCCAGAGGATTTCATAGGTACCAAACAGACGTTCAGGATCACTGAGTATAAAGAGAACGGTCGAAATCTTCTGGTATCTCGCAGAGTCATTCTGGAAGAGGAACGAAATGCGACGATAGAGGAACTGAAGAAGACCCTGAAGGAACACATGACCATAACCGGTACGGTCAGGTCTCTTCAGGATTTTGGTGCTTTTGTCGATATCAGTGTCCTACGGGCATTGCTCCCGATCTCAGAGATCAGCAGAGAGCGCATCACCGACCTGCACAAGGTCTTGAGCGTAGGTCAGGAGATCGAGGCTTCCATCATCAAGCTGGATTGGAAGAATGAACGGATCACGTTGAGTATGAAAGCCCTCCTTGCAGATCCCTGGGACAGTATCACGACAGACTATTCGGTGGGGTCCACCTATGAGGGGACTGTAGCACGACTTACCAATTTTGGAGCTTTTGTCACGCTGGAACCGGGTCTGGATGGTCTTATCCATATTTCTGATCTGCCAGGTGAGAGCCGTGATACCGATGGTGGCAAACCGGTAAAACAGGGTCAGACCATACAGGTACAGATCACCAATATCGATGCAGAGAGGAGAAGGATGTCGTTGAAGCCTGTCTCCTCAGTCCAGGTGGATAAAGCGTTCACCCAGTATATGGAACCTGAATCTGATACCTATAACCCTTTCGCAGAGCTGCTGAAAGACCGAACAGATAAGAAGAAGAAATAGTGTAGTAGTAGTAGTGATGACCGATACCCAGGTATCGGTCATCATCGTAGATTATGAGGTGGAGAATAGAGAGTCCAGGATACTGTCTGCACCCCCATCCTCTCTGCACCTGTCGTGACTGTCCCGATCATCTCATAGTGTTCACAGGACCTGCAGGACTCTGCAGTTCATCCCGTCAACAGGGATCTTGCAGATCGATCTCTCCTTCTGCCGTCTATTGACAGAGATGCTGGAGGGGGCTCCCAGACAATAGAATTTCAGGCCTTCAGTATCTGCGGTTATCTGCAGTTCATGATCCTGTACCTGATACTCGATTCGTATCGTGCTCTCTCCCCCATCCCGGTATGCATAGGAGATACCGTCATCATAGGTATAGATATAGGATCTCCTATGAGGTGTCTTCTCATCAGGATCGACTATGATCAGAAAACTCACCCGGGACAGATCGATATCATCTGTTGAGTCGCAGCTGTCGATATCGGCTTCAACAGGTATGACAGCCCCTGCCCTGGCAAACAGGTGGAGCGATTCAGCCTTCTCCACCAGTTCATACTCACAGGGTCCGTTCTGCCATATCCCATCATAGAGGTCGATCCATCGGCCTTCCGGTATACTCACCCCATGAGCCCCCTCGAAACTCTCTTCCCAGAGATTGGGAGCCTGCATCAGGTCTTCCCCGATCATGAACTGATGTGCTGTCTCGGTGAATCTCTGATCATCAGGATACTGATAGATCATCGGTCTGATCATCGGGAATCCCGAGGCCTCCTCTCTGATGAACAGCTGGTAGAGATACGGGAGCAGAGCATAGCGTGCACGAATACAGGTCCCGGTTATCTGCAGGGTCTGCTCATCGAACTTCCAGGGCTCCTGTTCCCTTGTCCCGTCAGCACTGTGATTCCGCATGAGCGGAAGCAGGTAGGTCGTCTTGAACCAGTCGATGTAGTTCTTCTTATAGGCATCTGCTCCGAAACCACCCACATCCGACCCTGCGAACGGCATCCCTGAGATCGAGAGGCTCAGGACCATCTCAAGGCCTTTCCGAAGATGGTGATAGTTCGAGTTGTTATCACCGGTCCACATGGCACCATACCGGCTGCTGCCTATGGTTCCACTGCGAGTCAGCACAAAGGGCCGCTTCCCCTCATCAGCATTCGCCAACCCCTTGAAGGTTGCTTCTGCCATACCAAGGCCGTAGGCATTATGATAGGCTTCATGCGCAAGACTGCCATCCCGAAAGAGCATATCATACAGTTCCACAGAACCAGTGCTCGGGTCATTCATATCGATCCAGAAGCCCTCGAATCCTTTTGAAGACAACTCCTTCGTATACGCTGACCACCAGTACCTTCCCTCCTCCTTCGAGAAATCGGGGAAGTAGGAAGCTCCAGGCCAGACGAACCCGATAAACGGCTTCCCTTCCGAAGTCTTGCAGAAGATATTCTTATCCAGACCATCGGTACAGACGGCAAAATCATGATCGACCTTCACTCCCGGGTCCAGGATGGGTACGACTCTCCGTCCCTTATCTCTCAGGGCAAGAAGTTGATCCTCAAGGTCAGGGGCTACCTGTTCATTAAGGGAGAAGACCCTGTACCCCTCCATATAATCGATATCGATCCAGAGACCGTCACAGGGGATCCTATATTCTCTGAACTTACGGTCCAGATCATGGAGATGCCTGCAGGTTGAGTAGCCCCACCTGGACTGATGATACCCCAATGCCCATAACGGGGGCCTCGGGGTCACCCCGGAGAGTCTCTGTATCTTCGAAGTGAGGACCAGTGGATCCCTGTCGACGATCAGATAGAGTTCAGGGGAAGAACCGGAAGCTCCAAGGTAGAAGAACTGATCATCTGCCCCTGCATCCGCTACGCCCTCGATCACCTGCCTCGCCCCGGTATCCATGAACACAGGGAAAGCTGTCGGAACGATCATCGCAAGCCAGTGGTCCTGCTTGCGTATGATAAGTACCGGAAAGGAGGCATACATCGGGTCAGTGACACCATTGTTGATATCCTCATCCCCGAAGTCAGCCCATACATCAGTATTCCAGAACTTGGTCCGCAGACCTGATTTCTCAAACCCCACATTCTTCTCTCCCATCCCATAGAAGTGCATGGAATCCTCCAGAGAGAAGCACCAGACCCAGGAATCCTTCAGGACACCGAAGGGTAACGGGGCATAGGGAGAAAGAAGAGCCTCTGCTCCATCAGAGGCAGAGATAGCCCCGGAATCCTCGAACACGACCGTATACGATGAAGCAGCAGAGAAGGATACGGAGTCTTCCTGTATCAGGGATCCATATGACGGCTGATCCCATCGTGCGGGGTCGGTCATCGACAGATGGAAGACATCGTCTCCCATATCCTGCAGCCTGAGGGAAGAATCGGTCGTATGGGTTTTCAATGGAACGAAATTGTATGGGTGATGTATCTTATTGAAGTACATGGGATATCATAGCTCCTTATGGATTCTCTTGAACAGATCTACAGGCAGCTGCCATGACTGCTTTAGGTCCCTGAATACCGGGATGGTGTCCAGCGGCGCATCGCAGGTCACAGTTCGACTGCCGGCATAGGCCTTCCCGGTCCACACGTCTTCCCATTCACCCGTCGGGAGGTAGATCTCTCGCAGCCTGTCACCCTCGAACAGTACAGGAGCTACCAGAAGCGATCGACCGAAACGGTAGGTGGTCTCCACTTCCCATGATCTCTTGTCGTCGGGGGTGTCGACCCACAGCGGTCTCATCAGAGGTTCTCCTGTCTTCCTGATATGGTCGATCTCCCCGGAAATATAGGGTATCAGCTCCATTCTCAACTTGGCAAACATACGATAGAGTGCAACTACTTCTGGAGCATCGCATCGTTTTGCTATGTTCCAGGGAGTCCTGTCGACATGGGGTTCTACATGGTCATAGAATTCTGAATGGTACTGCATGACCGGTGAGAAGACCGCAGCTGCAGCTGATCTCAGATAGAGCTCAGCCGTGGGGATCTCTCCGCTGAAACCTCCGATGTCCCATCCGATGACAGGGACCCCTGATATATTCGAGTTCAGTACGGCATACAGAGCTCCCCTATAGGCATCCCAGGTCGAATCCTGATCACCTGCCCAATGGCAGGGATAGCTTCCCGCACCACTGCAGCCTGATCGGCTGAAGGTCAATGCGATACCATCCGGCTCATGCCTCTTCATCGCCTCGTGATATGAGGAGATGTAGGAGACAGAGAACGTGTTGATCATCTGGTCTCCGGTTCTACGACACCCCTGTTCCTGTTCATACGCTTTGGAGGCCTGTATGGTATATCCCCAGAGATGTTCCCCCCCATCAGTCTTGAAACCATCTACCCCGCACTCTTCCATGAGATATGCTCTCTTTGAGAACCACCAGTCCCGTCCTCTCTTTGATGCCAGGTCAGGGACCTTGCTGTGAGAGAACCAGCCGGGACGTACACGATAGGCTGACCCATCCTCTTCTCTCAGGCACAGCCCTGCAGCTTCCACATACTCCTGATCCATCAATTGCTGAACCGGGGTCTCCTCCTTATCCGTGAACTCCTTGACTACAGGGATCTGCCAGAGGACCAGCTTCTTTCCCTCTGCATGGAGCTGATCTATCATTCCCTTCGGATCAGGCCAGAGGCCATCTTCCGGAAAGGTGAAATCAGCGAGAGTCATCGGTTCATCAGAAGGTTTCGGAGTATATTCTGCATCGTTCCATATATAGAAGGTGGATTCATCACTCCAGGCCTCGATCACCACGACCGTTGCCGGAATATCGAGCTCATTGGTCGCTGCGACCTCTGAGAGCACCCGCCGCTGACTGTTCCACTCATTACTGCTCATCCATGGGCCAAGCGCCCATTCAGGCACTTCCAGCTGAGAGAGAGCCGCCTGTGCATAGGATCCCTGTATCTCTTTCGGTGAGCCGAAGTACCAGTGACAGCTGAGACCCCGGTCTCTGCCCAGCTCAGCTTTGATGTGAACACAGCGGTCGTCCCTTGAGCAGATATCAAACAGGATATTCCTGTCAGTATCAAGCGACAGACCGTATCCATTGCTCGACTGAAAGAAGGGAATCGGCATATAGGTCTTGAGTCTCTGGTTCTTGTACTGCTCGAAGACACGATGCTGCAGGATCTCCCCGCGTTGGTCGAGTTTGTTGTATCGTTCTCCGAAACCGAAGAACTTCTCTTCCGGTTCTGCTGCTATACTGAAAGAGAGCTCCTGAAAAGCGGTCGACCCGACTGCGTAGGAGGTGAGTTCGACACCATGGTACAAGGTGACCGGTCGCGCAGTAGAGCTGCTGCTCAGTCTGATAGTACCGCAGCGTGCGAGTTCGAGGTCATAGGTACTGTCCGGGATGTTCACTGTCAGCGGGTCATCAGACACATTCTGCCAGTGAGATCCCGTTCCATCCGGCTGCTCTCCATCGGTAAGGATAGTCGATACGATATGGCCTTGATCATGCTTCATCTCAAGATAGATCGTCTCTTCTGCAGATACCGATTGGAGCTGGAGACAGACAGAGGCTGCCGTTCTGCAGAAGCTCTCAAGGACCGTGAAACGTACTGCAGTCCCGACAGTGAGACGAAACCTCTCAGTCTCAGCCTTCAGAAGACCTGAACTTACCCGCAGGTAGTACTCCAGCTCATCCCCGCCGCGTTGCGGTGGCAGAGCAGCCATCCAGGACCGGTCACAGCCGCTGTTCCCGACACTGTCGCTGGTCCCGATACAGACTGCCGAAACTGCTTGAAATGCATCCCGCTCATCGCTTCTCCAGAGAAGTTCTACATATTCACCTTCATCCATGGGGGTGATCACTGCACCGATCGTTATGGGCTGACCCGATAACGGATACCGCGGATATCGTTCGAATGGCTGCTGGAAATAGGGTTGTTCATTCCCTAAGGGGATATGAGTGATCTGCAGGTCCTTGTCTTTCATGCAAACATTCCTTATCATGCTGATTGATACGAGGCACCTGATGCTCAGAGGATCAGGTGCCTCAGGGTACATCTTCCCGCTATAGGCTTAGAGGGTTATTTGTGCTTCGGCTTCTTTCTGTGCCTGATCTAATGCATCTTGTGCAGAAAGAAGTCCTTCTCTTGCCATCTCGATCTTGGTGTTCACGATATTCGTCAGTTCAGCGAACTGTTCGAGTGCCGGGGGTTTTACCGCATAATCGAGGGAGTTCACTACTGCGATCTTATTCTCAGGAGGAGTGTCTGCTATATAACGCTGCATGATAGCAGGATCACTGACCGTCGGGAGTTCCCACTGTGCATCAAGTCGAAGGTCTACGGCCTTGGGGTTGGATGCCAGGAAGTTCAGGAACTTGAAAGCTGCCTCCGGATGCTTGGTGGTCTTGCTGACACACCCGACGTTCCCGAAGAAATGGGTCGCTTTTGAAAGGTTGCCAGGTTCGACTTCGACTCCCCATGGGAAATCAGCCCGCAGCTGCAGGTCATTGAAGGCCCAGACACCATTGAGCCACATACCAAGTTTCCCCTCTACGAAGAGGTCACTTTCCGGTCTGTCTGCAAGTTCTTCCATACTCGGCATGACATGATGGACATCGATCCTGTCCAGCATATATTGCAGGGTCTCTACATTGGCTTTGCTGTTGATTGTCAGGGTCTTCCCGTCAGGAGTCATGAGTCCGCCGCCGTTCTGCTGTGAGACTTTGTAGAATTCCCAGAACTGGATCGGATTGAACATACCCCAGGTATCGTCACCAAGAGCAGAGATCTTCTTTGCCGCAGCAAGTGAATCTTCCCAGGTCCAGTCTTTTGTAGGATATGCAACACCGGCCCGGTCAAACAGATCCATATTATAGACAAGCACTACGGTCGAGAACATCAGAGGGATAGCCTGCAGTTCTCCATCAAAACTCACTGCCTCGAGCAGCCCTGAGCTATAGACGCTCTTATCGAGGTCTGTATCAGCGAAGAGGCTGTCGAGAGGTCTCAGGGAGCCACGAGTTGCATGAGCCAGGAAGTTCTCCATATTCAGCTCAAAGCAGTCAGGTGCATCGTTACCTGCGATCCTGGTCACCAGCTGTGTCCAGTAGTTATCGCCATACCCCATAGCTTCATTCTCGATCGTAATGTTCGGGTTCTCTGCCTCGAATAGCGCGATCATCTCCTGCAGGACTGCCGCATTGGTCTCGCCGGCAGAGAAATTGTTATACTTGATAGTGATCTTGCCATCATCTTCTGCAGCACCTGATGCAAACACGGGTGTTACGAAACAGCACATGATGATCATGACTATCAGCACTCGATACCTGTTCTTCATTGAAAACTCCTTTTTTTACCATATTCCATGGCCATACGATTCCGGAATGCTAGGTCCGGCTCCTACTACCCTTTCAGACCACCTGTCGCAAGCCCCTCTTCCACATACTTCTGCGCGATGATATAGACGATCACGATCGGTACGATGGAGATAAGAGATCCTGCCATCAGATAGTGCTGATAATTACCAAATTGGGTTCCCATGTTTCCCAAACCAAGCTGCAGCGTCCATTTGTTCCTGTTTGAAAGTACGATCAACGGCCACAGAAAGCTGTTCCAGGCTCCCATGAAGTTGAACAGACCCATGGTGAACAGGACCGGTTTGGTCAGGGGGAGCATGAGGGTCCAGAAGATCCTGTAGAGAGAGGCCCCGTCGATCACCGCCGCTTCGATGTAGATATTACTGATGCGCATCATGTTCTGCCTGATGAAGAAGATCGCGAAAGCATTACACAGGGCCGGTAAGAGAAGTGCGGAGTAGCTGTTCAGCAGCCCCAGGGTCTTCAGCGTGATGAAGTTCGGGATCATCGTGATGGTACCGGGAAGCATCATCGTGAAGAGGAAGACACTGAACAAGGCATGTTTTCCCTTGAACTCCAGCTTCGCGAACGCAAAGGCCGCCATGGCTGAGGTCAGTAGAGGGATGATCGTCAGCATAATGGAGACATAGAAACTGTTGAAGATCGACCGTACGAAATTCACATTACTGAGCTTGAAGATCTGGGTATAGGCCTCAACACTCGGTTCTTTCGGTATCCACCTGATGGGGATCGTATGTATTGCCTCACGGGCCTTGAAAGAGGTGCTGAGCATCCAGAGGAACGGGATGATAGCAGCCATAGCGATGATCGAGATAAGCACATAGAAGAGTATTCGTCGTACGACCCTGTCAGCCTTCATAGGTCACCCACTTCTTCTGAAAAGAGAATTGTACGACCGTCACTGAAAAGATCACGATCGCAAGAGCCCATGCCAATGCAGAGGCATACCCCATATTGTAATAGGTGAACGCATTACGGTATATCTGTTCGACCGGTACACGTGTTGCCCCTGCAGGCCCTCCTTCGGTCATGATGTAGATCGACTCGAAGACCTGGAATCCATTGATCACATTGATGATGACCAGCAAAAACAGCGTCGGGGAGATAAGCGGCATCGTGATGCTCTTGAACCGTTGCCAGGCACCTGCCCCATCGATCCTGGCCGCTTCATAGTAGTTCTTGTCGATGCCCTTCAGGGCTGCCAGCAGGATCAGGGCATAGTAGCCGGTATCCTTCCAGACAGCAGCCAGGACGACACCTGGCATGGCCCAGACCTGAGATCGTATCCAGCTCGGGCCCTGGATCCCTATGATCATCAGCCAGTTGTTGATAAGCCCGTACTTCCCGTTCAGCAGCCATTTCCAAATGAGTGCTACCGCAACCCATGACGAGATCACCGGCAGGTAGAACAGTATCTTATACAGTTTCTTACCAGCGAAATCCTTGTTCAGCATCAGAGCCTGGGACATGGAGGTCATGAGGACCAGCGGTATATAGAGTACCATGTAATAGAGGACATGACGGAACTGGATAGCCAGATCCTTTGTGGTGTACAGTCTTTTGAAATTCTCAAGACCTACGAACTTGATCGCTGAGAACCCCTTGAGCGGATCATAATCCAACAGGCTCATGATCACAGATTCTCCGATCGGCAGCAGGAAGAAGACGACAAGGGCTGCAACAGCAGGGAAGAGAAAGAAGATGACAGCCCTTCTATTCTGTTTGACAGTTCCTGTATACATCAGAGAGCCTCCCATGATTCGCTTCTGGAAAAGAACTCTCTGATGGCGAGAGCGGCTACTCCCCTGACCCACAGATCATTAGAGGGTTCCATGACGATCACTTCTACTTCCTGATCCAGATTGTAGACGGTGTTCTCAGTAAAGACTGTTTTCATCGTACCCTGAAAGTACGCAGCAGCATCCACCCGCTCACCACCGATGATCACAGCCTGAGGGTCGAACAGGTTGACTATCGTCGAGAGGGCAAGGCCAAGATAGGCACCTGCCGTGCTGAAGGCATCGACAGCGTGTGCATCCCGGGCATGTGCCCGGTTCACCAGTTCCTGAATGGTACAGGTGATCCCTGTAGCCTGTTCATAGCGTGCCAGAACGGCCCTGTCGGCAGCGTAGGCCTCAAGACACCCCTTTCTCCCGCAGGCACACTCCGGTGCATCAGGATCCATCGATACTTTCATGTGTCCGATCTCACCCGCTGAGTTGTGGTTCCCCGATAACAGGTCCCCATCATAGATGATCCCCAGCCCGATACCATCTCCTATGGTCAGACACAAGAAGTTCTCATAATCTCTTCCATTCCCGAAGTAGCGTTCACCGAACGCGAGTGAGTTGACATCATTCTCCAGAAAAATCGGAAGCTGCAGCTGCACTTCGAGCATCTCTTTGAGATGGAGGTCTTTCCACTCCAGGACAGAGCTCTCAATGAGGATCCCTCTCTTTGAGTCGATCCTGCCGCTTATGCCTACCCCGATCCCGAGAATAGGGACACTGGGGTACTTCATATCGTGCGAGGCTTTCACAGCATCGAAGAATCCGGAGATCTGTGTCATATAGGATCCCGGATCAAGATGTCTGGGGATCTTCTTCACCTGATGTTCCAGAACGGTCCCGCCGAGGTCCACAACAGCACCGTCGATGACCCCGTCCATCAGCTTCATCCCCAGAACGACCCCTGCCCTGTTCTGTATCTCAAGAAGTGTGGGTCTCCTGCCGCCTGATGAACTGCTTTTTCCGGTCTCATGTATCAGCCCCTGTTTGAGCATCTTGTCACAGATACCAGAACAGGTGGACCTGGAAAGACCTGTGATCCGAGATAGTTCTATCCTGGAAATCGAGCCTGCAGTCCGTATGGTGTCTAATATGATCTTATAGTTAAGATTCTTGATCAGTTCATTATCGCCGGTTCTTGACATCTGACTTCTGTCTCCTCTACTTTGTTTATCCGTCGAACAAACTAAGTCTAGACCCTCATATCTAATCCGTCAAGCTTTTTATTCCGCTGTTTCATATGGAGTTGTTCAGGTACTCCGTGGAGAGGAGTAAAAAGCATACTGCAGGATGTGACACGTTGAGGGATATCGTGAGAGGGCGTCCCGCACAGCTGATCGTCATTGCGTTCATGGGGTCTCTGGTGAACAGCAGCACCTGCTGCAGTAGTATCTTATGATGCTGAAACACATACAGAAGCCCTCCTCATTGAAGAACTCTATAGTCTTCGAAAGTACAGATTACTTCTCAAATACGAACCATTCTCCTATTTCCAGTGGCAGAACATACCGATGCAGGTTCTTTTCGAGCTCTTTCAGATCATGAACATCCTACACATACTACTCACACCTCCTTTCTTTGTTTTGCCAAGTAACCATAGTACACCGTACGGTTTTCTATATATTGAGCTTTATGATCATTGAACCTATAGCTTCGCGTGTTATACATATTTTATTGAGTGTATCACTCGTTATAGTTTACATCATTCAACATTTACCATATACTTCCTGCTATATAATGAGTAAATAGCAATATTAATTATAGGAGTTATGCAAAACATGACAAAAAAAATCTCTTTAGTATTTCTGTTACTTATTATTTCAATTTCTGTATTTGCTGATGACAATACGAACAATCAGAATGTTACCGTAAATATCAATGTTTCAGACCTGAAAGAAGAATTAGGGTTGAATACAGGAATTACAAACATGAGAAATGATCCAAACGTTGGATTTGGTATTTCTACTCCTATCATCGGTACGAATCATGATATCTTTCATGGTACAGAAAAATTCACAACAAAGACAACAGGTATTAATGTCTGCTTAGGTTATACTTGGAGAACGTATATGGGTGAGGGACTCCCAACACATGGTGGAGCTTTTTACTATGAATTTTTCACAATGGCCCTGTTCGTCCCTATGGTTGGGGCTGGATACGATTATCGAATTGGCGAAAACTTCACATTGGGAATTGGATTCCCAGATATGATTCATGGAAGTATTTCTTTCTGATATACTTCCGTTTAACGGGAAAGGGAGCTGGTAGGAAAAACATATTGGCTCTCTTCCTGTATTATAGGAACTTAAGAAAACAATCTTCACCAGTTATGGGAAGGGTTCAGAAGATTCAGCTGCTGTCAACAGAAGTTCGTAATTTCAGAAAGGTTCCAGGAGCTCGAACTGTCATGAAATCCCTCATACAGTCCTGTCTCCGCTGGCACAGATCCCTGCGGGATCAGTCTTCACCTCTCAGTGATCCCTCATCACGGGCTTCAGACGGACTCGTTGATCAACGCTGCAGGGTTATCCCCTCCCAGATCCAATCCATTCGTTTCAGGCAGGATCAGAGAGAAGCAAGTGACCCCTATGGTGAACAGCCCGGCATACAGCAGATACACGATATAGTCAGGCACTCGTGATACCATCAGACCGGCGAACAGGCTGCCGCCAGTCATACCCACTGCGAACATGATCGTTCTCAAGCCTGCCGCCGTACCTCGCACACGTGCAGGATAACATTCAGCATTATAGAGCTTCACCAGAGAGAACAGTCCCCAGTACCCCATCTGAGCGGTGAACACGGTCACATAGAGCATGCTGATCCTTGATGTCTCAGCTGCGAGCACCAACGCGAACACGGAACAACCAAAGAGAGAACTGTACAGGAGCAGTACGGGTTTCCTTCCGAATCGATCCGCCAGCGATCCTGTGAAGATATATATGGAAAGAGCACCGACGTTCGCGACAGTGAGGATGAGTGCGATGGTATTCTTGCGAACTTCAGGGTCAGGGAAGCTTGTAGCGAGGGTATGCATCAGATAGTTCTCTATCGTCTGAAAGGATGCAGCATTCAATCCGATGAGCAGCCCGATCCCCATGAACACGAACGAGGTCTTCCACCTGTTCTCGATGAAAAGTTCCCTGACCTGGTCCCTGATCATGGAAGGGTGGATACGTAGCGTACTCTTGCGATCCTGCACCCCTGCTGATCTGCGACTCCTCTCTGCCGGGCTCTCTTTGATCAGAAGGCCAAGCAGGCTGAGCGGCATCGCCAGCCAGCCGAACCAGGTCATTCTCTTCCATGATGCAGGGTTGGCTGCCTGGGTCAGAAAGACCTTGAACAGAGGGATCAGGAAGATCCCCAGGACTCCGATCGCTGATATGATATACGAGAATCGCGCCCGTTTCAGGGGAGGAGCTTCCTCTGCAATGATGATCACCCACAGATCAGAAGAGAAGAAGACGAACATGGCAAACAAGGCATAGCCATACTGCTCGATGGTCTGAGTCAGACTCAGTAAGAACATGCTCAACCCCATGCCGAAGAACACGATGATGATCATCGTCTTCCTGCCGATCATGTCGGCAAGCAGCAGGGTTATGACGACGAAGAACAGACCAAGTGACCCGAAAGCGACAGCCTGATAATAGGAAGAGAGGGTCGTCTGAAAATAATCCAGGACCAGCGTGACATGCATCGTATAACCGACAGTCAGATAGCTATCGAAGATCTCATATAACCCCAGGTAGAGAAGCAGGAACCCGAAGTATCTGTTGCGTGCTTTCGGTATCATCCTCATGATTGTACTGTACCCTGTTCCCTGTGTAAATAAATATTCATACAAAGTGTTTGACTTATAGGATGATCGATACATACAATTTCATATGGCATTAACAACATCTCACATCGCAAAAAGACTCTTCTGTGTCTCACCGGAGCAGAGGATCGAAGACCACCGATCCCTGCTTACGACCATATCGACGCAAGCTGCTGAAGCAGACCTGCTGTACGGGAGGCGGGTCCCGATGATCACCGATCCGGAAGAGATGAGCGGGTCACCGATCATGACCTCTGACCGGATCGCACGGACCCTTGGAGAACACCCCATCGAATCTGTTCTGAACACCCCGCATGCCTACTGCTGGAAGACTTCAGGCTATTCAGGAGTCTCGAAGACCTTCTACTATTCACAGGAAGATGCCCAGTCGTTTGCCGACATCTGGGCAGCCTATGCATGGCTGACAGGAGTTCGATCGAATAGTTCCTTCTGGAACTTCGGTTCCAAGAGACCGATGGTCTCGGGAGAGCTTCTGGAATTGGTGAAAGACCGGTTCGTGACAAGCGGGGGGTTGTATACTCCCATAAAGAATGGATTGGACTTTGTCAAAGCACTGAAGAAAGCTTCACGAAGCACGGGAGCCGATGTCATCGCGGGTCCGACGATCGCGTATTACCTCATATGCAGAGCAGTCCGTGATGAACGGTATATGCAGGAGAGTGTGAAAAGAGTGCTGGAAAATGATATGCACCTGCCCTCCTTCCTCGCACGACACACTTCCAGGATGGTCCTGTCAGGTTTCGACAGTACAAGACTCAGCAGGACCATGGAACAGATGTATATCGGGTTCTCCTATGCAGAGCCCCTCTCCTCCTACATGGAGATGATCCAGGAGCATTTCCCGAACCTCAGGATGCACGATGTCTACGGGAGTACAGAGGTGCCGATCATCGGGGCTACGCTGCATCATGAAGATGATGCTCTTGCTCTGCTGATGCCTGCACTCTATGCTGAGCTTGCTGATCCCCTGGAGGTCTATAAGGCAAAGAAGAATCCGGATTATGGTGTTCCGACCATCCCCTGGTACAAGTGGGAACAGGGGATGACCGGAGAACTCATCATCTCCCGTCCGGGTACCGCACTCCCTTTGCTGCGCTATGCCACCGGGGATCTCCTGGAGATCGTCGATCCTATCAGATCATTCATCCCCGGCACCGCATCATCATACCCCGAAGAGGGTATTGAAGCGGTACCGGCCCCGGCGATCAGGGTCATCGCCCGATCCGCAGATGCCATCGATTTCGAGACCGATGAGGAGATGGGCTCCTTCATGGGAAAGAAGATATACACTCCACAGATACAGCAGGCGATCCTCTCCCTTCCCGGCATCGTCTGGTGGGAACTGTTCCGGGTGAGAAACGGGGACAAGGGACCCGGTCCCTTGATCTTCCTGATCTATCCCGAACGTATCCCGGAGGATGTGGAAGGCTTCACGGAAACCATACGGAAAGCCCTCATGTACAAGACCCCTGATGAGACTGAGACGATCAAATCAGCAGAGAGCATGGGATTGCTTGAGATACGGATAACTCACCCCGAGGCCTTCGCTGAGATCCAGTCAGAGATCCTTGACAAGATAGATTCCTCTTCGTTGGGACAGCTGAAACCCCGTCATATCTTCACGGTGAAAGACAGGATCGATTTTTCCAGAAAGACCAGCAGGAAACTCGTCAGAGCCCTGAGATGACCCCACAGGGTGCAGTCTCAGGAACTGCACAGCACTACCACATGACTTCTGTCTGAGCAGGCTCTGTGCTTTGGATCCTCACACACCGGTTTCAGGATCATGTATGAGACGCCGGTCCTTTGCTGATCCGAAGACAGCGAGGAGTGCCGGCAGGAAGATGAGGGTCCCCACCATCGTCGAAACAAGGGCTACCGAGACAAGCAGCCCAAAGACTGCGATCCCCTTGAACGCAGCTGCTGTGAGTACCATCATACCGGCAAAGATGGAGACTGTCGTGAGGAGGATAGGTCTTCCGGTCATCCGCAGGGTCGCCACCAGAGCCGATCGAATATCATGTTCCTGCATGCTCCTCTGTTTGATATATTGAAGCATGAAATGGATCGCATCATCCACACCTACGCCTATTGCGACACTGGAGACCATGAGGGTTATCATATCCCGCGGGATCCCGAATGCGACCATCACGATGGTGTTCATCATCAATCCGAAGGCCAGAGGAACAAGGATCAGGAGACTGTATCGAAAGACCCGGAAGATGCCGAAGGTGATAAGGAATATACAGAGCATGGAGATCAGTACCGACATGACCTGATCCTTATCCATGATGGTGCTGAGATTGAGATAGATCAGAGCATTACACCACACCTCATGTCCGATCTCAGCGGGAAGGTACTCTTCGATGGTGGCATGCATATAGGTGTATAGATCAAAAAAAGCCTGATCATTCACCAGGAGTCCAGTCTCTGGATTACGTACCTGGCAGTTGATGGTTATTTCTGAGTAATCCTGGTTGATGAGGGTCTTAGCCATGGCGTCTGTGGTCTGCTGATCGAACAACTTGAAGAACCGACTCACGACCATGGTCAGACCACGACTCTCAGGCAGTCCCCGTTCACCTGTCATGATCTGATTGATGTCCTCAAGGTAGCTTGTATACGATCTGACTGCCTGAACAGAGGGATCAGAAAGGAGTTCCTGTTCGAACTGCGACACGTTCTGCACGATGTCTTCCCGCAGGAAGTAATCTTTCTGATCACCGGGGGCCTTCAAGGTGATATTCACCGGCTGGAAACTGCCAAGCCTCTCTGTAAGATATATGAGATCCTGAACCATCGGTTCTTTCTTGGGGAAATAGTTCAGATAATCTGATTGATGGGTCATGTTCGGGTTCACTATGAGAAAGGTCACCAGGATGCAGACAAGGATCCCAAGAATAAGGTAGCGTGCTGAGAATATCCTCTCTGCCAGTCTGCCCATGAATTGCGTCAGCGGTCCGCTGCGGACTGCTGACGCATGTGCTGAAGCAGGTGCAGGGAGCAGCTGCAGCACCGCTGGAAGGAAGAAGAGGGAGAGCAGAGCACAGCTGATGATGCCGAAGGCTGAGGCAAGACCGAAATCCCGTGTCTGGCTCAGAGAAGTCGTCAGCAGACTCAGGAACCCTGCTGCAGTGGTCAGGCTTGCCAGGAGTATCGTCCCTGAGATCCTGCGGACCCCCAGTATGATCCAACGGCCATCTGTCACCTTCTCCGGCAGGCAGCGGTAATACTCATTGAGAAGATGAATACTGTAGGAAGTACCAAGGGTTATCACCAGGGGCGGCATCATGATCCCGATGATCGTCAATTCAATACCAAAGATCACCATCAGTCCCAGACTCCAGATCATGCCGATCATGACACTCAGAAACGGAAGGATCACGGCACGCAGGGACCTGAATCCCAGATAGAAGAACAGGAGGATGCATAGGCTGCTGAGGACCAGGAGGATGGAGAGATCCTTGGACATATAGGTCTCTGTTCTGGCAGTGAATACATAGTCCCCGCTGGAATAGACCGTGTAATACTGCTTCAGAGGTTCGATCAGGGAGTTGAACCTCTGCATGAACAGCTGGGTATCATCGACCCCGCTGCAGTAAAAACAGGCTGAGATCATCAGGGAGTCCTCTGATCTCACACTCCCTGTCAGTGTCGGATCTCCGGTGAATGTCCGTATATAGGCTTCAAGCTCAGTGTGATCCCGGGGAGCTCTGCCCTCCGGTCCCGCAGTCGAGACGACCAGTCTTGATCCATCCTTTTTGAACGATATCGAGTTGAACGGATTGATGCTCTCATCTATCCCGTCAAGAGCTTCGATCTCATGTATGACTCGTTCGAACATCTGGAGGCCCTCAAGATCAAAGACATCTTTCTTGTCACCCTCGATGGCCAGGATGAGCATCCGATAGGTTCCATCTTCAAAGCCATGCTGCTCAAGGATCCGCTTCACCCCGTCATCTTCAGGGACGAGATTGTGAATGTTCGAATCCATCGTGATCCCTGCAGCAAAGAATCCCAAGACCAGAGTGAGTATAACTGTTATTCCTATGATAAGGATCGGATGAGCACCTGACCACTCGAACACAGTTCGCCGTGAACCCATACGCTTATTCAGTACGTGCACCTCTTTCATACATCCCACAACTATATACCAGAATGTAATCACCAGCAAGAAGTTATCGTTGCAGCATGCCCTCACGGGATCTGTGCGGCAGGTTGGAGCGGAAGGTCCTCACCGAATCGCGAAGGATGAGTTCCCCTTCGAAGAGCTGTGGCCCTCGTGCTGTCGGTGTACTCAACTGCCAGGAGAGCAGGAGTTCGATCGCTGCATCGACCATGGCAACGATGGGCTGTCCGATAGTGGTGAGCCTGAAGGCATCCATCCGCCCCTCATCGATGTCATCGAACCCGATGACTGAAAGTTCTTCCGGGATCTTCAGCCCGAGCCTGCAGCGGGCAGCATCCATAACTCCCAATGCGATGATATCGGTCACACAGCAGATGGCATCAGGAGGCTGCTCATCAGTCAGGAGTCTGATCGCTGCTGCATACCCCTCATCATAGGAGAAACCAGCCTCCTCGACCACACACTCTGAGATCCCCTGTTCATGGAGAAATCCGGTATAGCCTGCCAGCCGGTCACGACTGGAGTGCTCATCCTCTTTCGCAGAGATGAAGGCATATCGTTCATGACCGGACTGATAGAGCAGACGGGCTACGGCACGGCCGCCGGCAGCATCGTTCAGACAGATCGTATGAGCCGTGACATCCGGTATGTTCCTGTCAAAGATGATGACCGGTATACCCTGTCCCGAACACCGATCAATAAACTCATGAGACACACTGACCCCTACGATGATCAGGGAATCGACTCGGTACTCGATGAGCCGATCGAGGACACTCCCCAGCTCCTCATCCTCAGAGGCATTGAAGAGCAGCAGCTGCAGCCCTGCCTCATGCAGCTTCTTCGTGAAGAGCTTCAGGAGTTTATAGTAGTAGGAACTGACAGAGTCATTGATCGTGAGCCCGATGATATGGGTATTCCGAGATGCCATGCCGCGAGCCAGAGCATCGGGACGGTAATCGAGTTCTTTCACGGCAGCCAGGACTTTCTGCCGAAGACCTTCAGAGAGTCTCCCCGCCGGGTTCAGTGCCCGGGAGACCGTCGATTGTGAGACCCCTGCCCTTCTGGCTACATCGATCGAGGTGATTCGTCGGGCGGAGCCCTGCTCTTCTGTACTGCTCATAGCATCCTATATCCCCACTTTGATCCCGGGGAGAGTCAGCCCCTCCCCGGCACCCTATGCCTCGTCCGAGGTACACACATCCCTGATAAACGAGTAGCTGATGGAGTTATGCTCTTCAGTGACTTTCCAGCTTCCATCCACCCTGTTGATGAACATCATGCTCAGACCAAGACAGCCATCCCCCAGCACCTTACCTGTCGGAGGTCCGAATTTGGAGTGGTTGGTGTTAGTCCCATGATACCGCATCCTTCTCCACACCTTGTACCCTGAGTCTGCATCACCTGCTACGATCAGACTCTCCAGGTCAACGTTCAGATCAGGGAAGGTCGCAAAGAACTCCAGCAGGTCAGATACGAGGTTCTCGACCCCAAGGATCTTGATCCTGTTCTCCTTTCGGTAGATGATATTCTTATCATAGTAGTCATAGATCAGTCCCAGCATCTTGAAATCATAGACCAGTTTGGTATAGTCCCTGATGAAGGCTCTTACATCCTCTTTCGTGGAGAACGTATTAGCTTCTATGCCTCTTCGAAGGGCTTTGATCTCATCTGAATATCTATCACACATCATCACAGCGCTACTCCTCCCCTGCTGATTCTTCACAGGCACTTGCGACCATCTCAGTGGATCTATCTTTTGTCATGATCTCTTCGAGTGAATCCCCACTTCTCACAAGCCATTCCTCGACGATCTTCCATCTCCCATCAACCTTTTGGACCAGACATTCGCAGAGACCGAGACAGAGATTGTCGTCTGGAGACAGACTCTTTCCGCTCGGCTCTCCATACGAGCTGTATCCGGTATTCTCCCCCTTATAGTAGAGGGACTGTCCGAACCGGTATCCATCCTCAGGATTTCCCTCTGCGAATATATCGAGGAACTCGAACTGGAGATTCGGGAAAGCTGCCATGAAACTCAGGGTAGCCGCGATAACCCCCTCATAGCCTGTAGCGGTCACTCCACCCTCCCGATGAATCACGATATCATCGGTATAGAAGTCATAACACAGACCTACGAGTTTCTTGTTCCAGATCAGGTTCGTATATTCCTTGAACAGTCTGGCAACTGCTTCGGGGGTCTCGAACTCACAGGTATCACAGTAATCATTGAATCGCTTACGCTCTTCGAGCATCTGTCTGATATCCATCAACTCCTCCAATATCTTATAGATCGTCAGCCTATGGTAAGAATACGTATTCTTACCATGATCACCAGTATAACACATATATCAAATAATTCAAGAATACGTATTCCAACTATCTGGCTGAAACGATCATATCCACAGACAGCCGTCATATACCACAGTCGCAAAATCCTCTCCTGGTGAAGCAGAAGCATTCGGCTGTATTTCTCCCAGCGTCAGATCTCCGTCATACGTTTCACATGAATAGTCTGATGATACGAGTATGATCTGCAGGAGCGCACCGGATCCTGCCAGAGGGAACCAGGAGGTTCAAGATCCTTGACGACATCAAGGATCTTGAACAAGTCCCCTGATGCTGATCGTGAATGAGTGAGCATGAGGGGGTTCTGCAGTCCTTCTTTCGGTCTTCCCCCTCTGGCTGTCGACTGAATTGCTGTCTGAGGTCCTGACTCAGAAGGGTGAAGGCCCTCTTCACTACCCGGGGACTCTTCTGTTCCGAGAAAAGAGACTGGTACAGTACGCATGCATTTCGAGCACCCCAACGGGCAAATCCGCAAAGGTATCAAGACCCCGGTATCCCTGCCCTGCGATAGGATGTATGCATGATCACTGCTGCGCTACCCCCCCCATCTCGAAGCATATGAGACCGATACGATCATCTCCGATGTCACGGTCATGAACGACGTATCTCGAGTTTCGGAGCATCGTGATGAAGAAGACCGCATCTATCCTACCGACAGACCGCTCACAGTCGATCTGTTCGCAGTGAGACCGAATCGGTACTGGCTGCAGCCCTGTTACGGCCTTGTGCCTTCGCATCATAGAGGGCGGCATCTGCCATACGATAGGCATGCAGGATATCCTTCATGTCAGTTATATCCTCACTGAAGTGCCATCCGATACTGCAGGTGACCGCAGATGATTCGGGCAATCCTTCTCCGGTCCGGCGATGCACAGCCAGACAGACTTCATCAAGAAGGCTTCTGACAGCTGAGAACTCCAGATCAACCAGGACCGCGAGGAACTCATCCCCGCCGTATCGGAACAGTCGGTGCCCCCGGCAGTCAAGATAAGAGGCAAGTATATCGGTGACATATCTCAGGCAGACATCTCCCTGTTCATGCCCGAATCTGTCATTGTACTCTTTGAAATCATCGATATCTATCATGGCCACGATAACCGAAGCATGCTGTTCTCCTGCCAGGACACTGAATCTCCGCTCCATGGCGAACCGATTGCCGATACCGGTCAGGACATCCATCCGGGTCTTACGTTCCAGTTCCCGGTTCTCCATCAGCAGCTTGCTGGATCTGTTCCAATTCTGCATGGCAGCTGCGATGAACGATGCGACCGTGGTGATCATCTCGATCTCATATCTGGTGAAGGTCTGCACGGAAAAGCTGTGTACACCGATCACCCCGAGAACAGTCCCGTTGATATGCAGTGGACAAATGAGGACGGAAGTGGTCTCATCATAGATGTCCTGATACGCTCCAGTCCTGTAGATCATGAGCAGCGTCTCATCCAGGTCAGCTGCCACGGGAACACACTGTCCGATCACCTGCTGCTCCAGATCTCCCGGGTTCAGGAGGATCGACACCAGCTCTGCTGACACGGATCCGCTGCTTTCCCACTGATAATCGAGCCGTCCGGTAATCCCGTCTATGATCCCGATGGCTATTCGGTCTACCTGAAACAACTCAGACAATCGTCTGCGTAGTTCAATGAGCACCTCACCGGATGTTGCGGTCGAGAGGATCTCCCTCCCGATCTCCGATATGAGCTTCGTGCTGGTGTAGAGCTGGGCATAGCGTTCTTCCCGTTCACGGCTCTCCTGCATACGTATCTGAGCCTGGATATTCTCCAGATTCTGTCGCTTTCGTTCCTGTACATGCCCCTGCACGGAAGTTCGGTACTCCACATAGAGTTTCGGTACCTCCTCATCCCGGCCGAGAATCGTATAGAGGTCTATCAGACTCTCTATATCAGAGAGTACCCGCAGACCATTGGAGTACTTGATCCTCAACTCTTCGATCTTCAGATATTTCTCGACGGCAGCTTCATGATCACCCACGTGCATATGACACTGTGCAGACCATCTGAGCACATCAAGGAAATACCGCAGCATCCCTTCCTGCTCTATCCTGGACTCTGCCTGTTCCAGGATGTTCAGTGCATTCGGGTACCGATCGTTCTTCATCTCGATCAGGGCCTGAATGTTATAGATGAAGGCGGGGGTCGTATCCCTGTACAGACTGTTATACTCTTCTGCTCTCTTCAGATGCTTTTGCGCATCATCGATCCTCCCTGCGCTGCATTCGCATTCTGCCATATTTGCATAGATGATCGAAGCGACCCGCGGATGCGCTTGTTCGATGATCGCTTCTGCCTGAAGGAAGTATCCATACGCCGTATCCCATCGATCGAGGAGCATATAGAGGTTACCGATATTATTTAGAGCTCTCGGGGAATTCGTGTACATGAGTACGGCACTGTAGTGCTCGAACGCACGGTCATGGATCTTTCTGTTATCGAATATGAACCCGAGGGCCATATGGGCATGTATGATGATGAACATCGATTCATCTCTGTGGCCTTGTTCAAGCGCCTGATACGCGAGAGTGATCGCCGAATCATAGTCATGTTCGAACATGGCCAGAAGACATCTCCGATAGCTCTCATACGCAGGAGAGCATCGGGCAAGATCCTCGACGAGCTCATCAAGGACCCTTCGTGATCTCCCGGGGGATATGTACATATGATCTGTAACGAACTCAAGACGTTTGTGCACATGGAGTTCTGTCATGATTGCTATCCTTCTCGAACTTTTTGTATTTCTGTCAGTATGCACCATCTGAGTCGGTTCTTTCAATAGATTTCTCCTGATACTCAGAAGTCCTCCGGAGAAAGCGTCTGATCTGGCAGATGGACCGCTGTGATGCTCTGGTGGGAAGCGAAGCGGGTGATCTCTGCTGCAGCCTCTGTGCAGGAGCCCTCAGATGTGTACTGCCCGGGACATCGTATGAGGGACTCGGCAGGGACTGAAGCAGACCCTGCACATGAACAGCTTCAGTGTATGCACAGTTCGATCGGGCAATGATCCGATCCGGTCACCTGATCATGGATCTCGGCACTCTGGAGCCGCGGTTCGAAACCTGAGTTGACACAGAAATAATCGATACGCCAGCCGATGTTCTTCTCCCGGGACTTGAAGCGATAGGACCACCAGCTGTATCGGCCGGGATCACTGCAGTACTTCCTGAAGGTGTCGATATACCCGTGTTCGGTGAATCTGTCCATCCATGCGCGTTCTTCCGGCAGATACCCGGGATTCTGCTCATTGCGCTTCGGATTGGCAAGGTCTATCGGTCTGTGTGCGACATTGTAATCACCGCACAGGATGATATGCTTCCCTGCCGCGACCGCCCTGTCGCAATAGTCCTTCACCGCTTCACAGAACCGCAGCTTGTAGTCAAGGCGCTTGCCCGCTTCCTGACTGTTCGGGAAATAACAGTTCAGCAGGATGAACTCGGGATATTCGAGGATGATACTCCGCCCTTCATCATCGAACTCATCGATCGACAGCGTGGAGACGTTCAGAGGCTGTTCTTTCGCATAGGTGACTACTCCGCTGTACCCTTTCTTCTCTGCTGATGCGAACCAGGAGGAGTATCCTTCCGGGGCCGTGAACCGCTCATCGAGCTGCTCCGGCTGAGCCTTCGTCTCCTGCAGACACACGAAATCAGCATCTTTGGAGGTCATCCATTCGAACAGACCTTTCTTCTCCGCAGCCCTGATTCCGTTCACGTTCCATGAGATCAATGTCTTCACGCTATCCTCCTGATGATCATGCGGCATGGGGTCTCTGCCCCACAGCAGCGGTATGGACTGTACTATACCCTACTTCACCGATAATTCGAAGAGGGTCGTCTATCCTTCGTTTCGCACAGGTTCAGAAGCCAACATCACCGCCGATTCATCCGGGTACCCTATCAACATCAGGGAGACAGGAGCAGCCTTGTCATAGGGCTTCTTTTCCATGGGGTATACGAGCAGGGGAATAGAGGAGAGGCTGGTCCACAGGGGGAACATCGCAAAGCATTCCGATCTGTGCAGGATCATGGGCAGCGATCGCGGATACTGCATCCCCGCATCTTGGTGCGGATCCATCACTACCAGACACCGTGCCCGGATTATACTCTGGTCCTGCAGTGATAGAGACTCGTCTGTCTCGTCCTGTTATTTGTCCTGATCGTCCATCGTGATCACTACCTTACCCCGGGCTTTACCGGTGGCGTAATACTGCAATGCTTCCTTCGCCTCATGCAGGGGATAGCTCCTGTCCAGTACCGACTTCACGATTCTGGAGTTCAGCAGCTCATTCATGTACCGCAGGTCTTTATTCGGTTTCACCAGAAAACTGGTAACACGTATCCCCCTCCTGCGGGAGTAGAGCGGCCCAAGAAGCATGGCCTGGAAGATCTGCTTTATCTCACCTCCGGTGACCACACACCTTCCCCGGTGTTTCAATGCTGAGACATACTCGGAGAGGGGCCGATACCCTGCTGTTACGAGTATGAGATCATAGTGCCTGTTGTTCTTCAGAAAATCATCCTTACGGTAATCTAGTATATGATCAGCACCGATAGACCTGACGAACTCACTGTTCCTGGTGCTGCATACTGCAGTCACTTCAGCCCCCAGAGCTTTCGCTATCTGTACTGCGAAGGTGCCTATCCCCCCGGAAGCTCCGCAGATGAGGACCTTCTCTGTCTTTTGCAGATTCCCTGCATCTCTTAAGGCTTGGAGGGCTACCAATCCTGCTTCGGGAACAGCTGCTGCCTCCTCAAAGGTTATTCCTGCGGGTTTCTGTGTCAGGGCTGATTCGGGAGTACACACATACTGGGCGAATGCCCCCCATCCGTATTCTGAGACATCTGCGTACACCTCATCCCCCGGAGAGAATCGGGTAACATCCCTTCCAACAGCTACAACGGTACCGGCGACATCATTTCCCGGGATCGGGTGCTTCGGTCTCCTCATCCCAAGTCCCATCATCCTGGCGATGAGAGGCTTTCCCGTCACATGGGCGATCGTATTGAAATTCACCGATGATGCAGCGACTCTCACCAACACTTCATCATGTCCCGGTTTCGGGGTCTCTACGTCTGTGACTCTGAGGTCTTCCAACGATCCGTACGCGTTACAATAGATTGCTTTCATCCTATGATTACCACCTTTCCCCTTGTCTCCACATGTTCAGCTCGCTCATGTACCATAGTCACAGCATTCATGGACCAGCCACGATCTGCCAGTGTCCGGGATCGCCCCGCTCCATGCAGCTCATATGCCCCTTGAAGGGTTGCAGTCGATTGTCCATGATACATCTCATGGCAGATATCCACAGCAAACTGTATGATCTCATACAGATAAGAAGTCTCTCCGAAAGACTTCTTCATATCAGCGCAGGTAAGCGTTCCCCGCAGGCTGGCTTCTTCTTTGGACTTCTGAAGAGAGAGATCGCCCGAATAGCCCTTGCATCTCTCAACATGACCATCCCCGCTGTCATCATCACTACTTGAATTCATATCTTCAAACGCTGCAGTGCAGCATGCATTCAGCCTGTGAAAGAGGGCCCCCTTCCCTCGAATCCAGTATAGCACAGCTTTTCTGGTTCCTCCTGTTCCACAGGAGATCTATGATGCAGCAGGTGTACCAGCTTCTCATCCCGAAGTCCCCTTCACATTGAGGTACAGTTCGATTCTTTCGACTCAAGTCCACCCCCCATAGACAGCGTCACCCTGCAAGGGGGTGACGATGGCTATGGGGGGGTATCTTTTTGGGGTTTAGATCAACACTCATACAGGAACACCATACGGGGACTGAAGCCTCTTTTGGCATCAGGATCTGATCATCTATGTATCAGCTTTGAGGTACCCGGCCCTTCTCTACAGACTCATTAATTTCCGGTTATGATCAAAAACATTAAAATACGTACACTATTTGCATGCGAAACGACCATAAAGACTCGTCAAACGATCAGAAACGATATATACTCTTTGTATAATCTTGGTAAGGGGTGTTCTATGGATTGTTACGATGTAGCGATTATCGGTGGCGGTGTGAGCGGTGCGGCGGTTGCCCGCAGACTGAGTGCCTATAAGCTTAAGACGGTTCTTCTGGAGAAGGAAGCCGACGTGAGCTTCGGGGTATCCAAGGCGAATTCGGGGATTATACACGGAGGGTTCCATCACGGTAAAAAGGCTTTGAAGAGCCGTCTGGAGATCAAGGGAAATCTCATGTTCGATCAGCTTCAGAAGGAGCTGCACTTTCCGTTTCGAAGGAACGGCATCCTGGTGGCCGCCTTCAGTTCCGAAGAGATGAGGACCGTGGAGGAACTCTACCAGAACGGCTTGGATAACGGAGCTATCGGCATAGAACTCTGTTCACGCAGCCGTATCCTCTCCCTTGAACCCAAGCTGAATCCCGATGTCGTAGGAGGACTCCATGCCCCCGGTGGCGGTATGATCGAACCCTACCAGTTCGTGTTCAGCCTTATGGAGTCGGCTTTGAAGAACGGAGTACGACTGATGACAGATTTCAAAGTATCCAAGGCTGAAAAGCGGGGCGACTGCTATCATATGACTGATGCAACAGGAAGGACTGTTCAGGCAGGCTGGGTGGTCAATGCCGCAGGGCTGTACGCCGATGAGATCAGCCGCATCTTCGGAGCTGAAGAGTACGACATCATACCCCGTAAAGGGGAGGAGTTCCTTCTGGACCGGAACGCATCGGCGTTCACACAACGGGTCATCTTCCCGGTACCCAGCAAGGTGAGTAAGGGGATGCTCGTGATTCCCACGGTTGAAGGGACCACCATGGTGGGGCCTACGGCATTGATCGGAGATGACAAAGAGGATAAGTCCACTACCCGGGGCAACCTGGAACAGGTGTTCTCCTCCGCTCGCCGAATGATCCCTTCAGTGTCAGAGAAGGATATCATCACCAGTTTCGCCGGTTTGCGACCGGTGCTGGAGGGGAATGACTTCTACATCGCCTTGAGCAGTATAGCTCCGCGGTTAGTTCATGTGGCGGGAATTCAGAGCCCCGGTCTTACTGCGGCCCCTGCCATCGGAGAATACGTCAAGGACCTGCTGCGTAAGGCAGGGCTGGTTCTGGAGGAGAATCCCGAATACGACCCTGAGATCCAGGCAGTCCCCCGATTCCGAGGGACTGAAAAAGAAGAGTTGGACAGGCTCATCGCCGATAACCCCGCCTACGGGGAGGTTGTATGCCGCTGCGAGAGCATCTCGGAGGCGGAGATCGTGACGGCCATTCGACGGGGACACCGGACTCTGGACGGTATCAAGTTCTATACACGGGCCAGGATGGGCCGATGCCAGGGAGGTTTCTGTACATTCCGTATTTTGCAGATACTTCAACGGGAGACCGGCCAATCCATTGAGGACCTCACCAAACGAGGTAACGGCAGCTATCTGGTGTCCGCCAAGGTCGGCGATATGCCGGTGGAGGAGATGGTATGAAGATTGAAAAGAGAGATGTCCTGGTCATCGGCGGAGGCGCCGCAGGCATGGCAGCGGCAACAGAACTGAAAAAACGGGGTCGGGATGTAGTCCTGGTAGAGCGCGATCATGTGCTGGGAGGGATCCTCAATCAATGTATCCACAACGGCTTCGGCCTGCACCACTTCAAAGAAGAACTCACCGGCCCGGAATATGCCGAGCGTTTTGCAGACCTGATACACGAGCAACATATTCCCACCCATCTCGGGATGACCATCACCGAGATCGATACCCGAGAGGCAGAGAACGATCAGAAAGCCCGTCACAGGGTGTATGGCTTCAGTTCTGCCCAGGGAATGGTCTGTTTTGATGTGCAGGCAGTGGTGCTGTCCATGGGTTGCCGTGAACGGAACCGGGGAAACATCGGCACCCCCGGCACCAGGCCGAGCGGGGTCTATACGGCGGGGCTCGCCCAGCGGCTGGTCAATGTTGAAGGCTATATTCCCGGGAAAGAGGTAGTCATCGTCGGAAGCGGGGACATCGGCCTCATCATGGCCCGACGGATGAGCTGGGTCGGGGCCAAGGTAAAGGCGGTGGTGGAGATCCAGCCCTACCCGGCGGGACTCACCCGTAACATCGTGCAGTGTCTGAATGATTTCGGTATTCCCCTCTATCTGAACCATGTAGTCAGCGAGATCCGCGGAAAGGACCGAGTGGAAGCGGTGGAGATCACCCCCAGGGATGGCTCAGAGCCATTTGTTGTGGATTGTGATACGGTTCTTCTATCGGTTGGACTGGTCCCCGATACGGAGGTAGCCAAGACAGGAGGTATTTCGTTGAACCCGGAGACGGGCGGCCCCCTGGTGGACTATCGGCATGAAACCTCTGTCCCCGGTATCTTTGCCTGCGGCAATGTGCTTCATGTGCATGACCTGGTAGATTATGTTACCGAGGAAAGTATCAGATGTGCTGTCTCCGTGGATGATTTCATCGGTGAAGAACCTGCAGGAATGCAGATAGACATTCATGCCGGAGCGAACCTCAAATATGTTGTTCCCGGACGGATGATCCTTCAGGGGAAGAACCATCTGTACATGCGAAGTCTGATCGTCTCGAACCACAGTGAGATCCAGCTCACCGCCGGAGAACGGGTGCTGTTCTCGAAAAAACTACGGCACGTTCAACCGTCGGAAATGATCGGGATCGATGTTCCCGAAGAGATCCTCAAGGATATCGGGGATGGGGATCATCTGGAAGTCCACTTAAAGGAGATGAATCATGAATAGAGAGATCATCTGCATCAGCTGCCCCATGGGCTGTCATCTTCAGGTTTCTGGGGATAAGGATACCCTTGAGGTCACCGGGAATAAGTGCCGGCGGGGGATCATCTATGCCCGGGAGGAGATCTCCTCCCCCAGGCGGGTAGTAACCGCCACGGTAGCGGTTACCGGAGCCGAAGGAATCTCACGGATACCTGTGAAGACCACTGCGGCGTTACCCAAGGCTCATATTGCATCACTGCTCAACCATCTGTACACCCTGAGATTGTCCTCACCGGTACCGATGGGGGAAGTCATCCTTTCGGATTATGAAAAGACTGGAATCTCGGTGGTAACCACCAGGAGTGTGTAGGCTCTCGTATATACTCACAGGATTCTCGCACTGAATGATATGAAACAGGGCTTTCAGCAGTTATTTGCTGAAAGCCCTGTTTCATGATAGTACGATGATATTCGAGGCGTTGTGACCATGAGGAGGCGGTGGTGGTGAGCAATCTCTGATACGGTTGTCCCTTCCCTCTGAGGGGCTCAAGATCCCTCACTATCTCAGGTCCCCTTATGAACAGGCTTTTGACAGGAGTATGTGAAGAGGATCCCAGGGGTACACTACCCAACTGAACATCCATAGAGAAACCACCCTGATGAGGGCGGTCAGGACCCATGTCAGAATAACTGGCAGCGAAGGTGAACAGGACCTGAATGGCATGGGTCTTAGCTCATATGATCACTTGGCACAGGGGTATCGCTGCGTTCCAGCACCCCCTAAAGCAGGGGGGCTCTTAAAACAGATTTCTGGTGATCATTGCTGCCGAATGTGGGCTTTCTGCAGGGGTAGGCTATTTTTCAGAATTCAATGAAATCCTTCCATTTATTGGTATTGGTATTCTTAATGGTCTAATTCTAATGGATCAATGATTTAAGATACTGCTAATTGGGTAGTGTAGTATTTTACCCATTTATGAAATCGGAATCTCTAATACTATTACAGATTCCCAATTAGTTCCCCCCACCGTACCTAAAATGTTACCAACACTGCTTACATGGGTAATACTTGAATTTGTTAGGTATGAATAAATTACTCTTGAATAGGGTTAGAATGCATATTCTCATAATAATTCTTTCCGACGTTAGCTGTCCCTGCTAAGCGATTCCATCAGGGTCCATGTTGTACATAAAAGTACACCATCCCATTTTCATATTCTCCATTTGAGCATACAAACCTTCATTCTAAGCACTTTAAACATAGATTAGGGGGTAATTCTAAACAATTTTCTTTCATCAATACCGATCGCCGGTATTAAGATCTTTTCTCAATCACTTCCCGGGCCGGCTGCAGCTGATTCAGGATATCTTCCGGTGTCCTGTGATCATATTCCTTCCTGAAGCTGGTATGGGCCATGAGCTCCAGGAGAATCTTCTGGTCCACATTACCTGCCAGATGAGTCTCGAAGGAATGCCGCAGTGAATACTGAGTCCTTCCGTTGAGCAATATTCCTGCTCGGGACATCGATAATCGTAAATGTTTGTTTGCCGTGTCCGGGATGATCGGCCTACCCTGTTTTACTTGGAACAGAAGGTCGTTCCCTGCTATAGGAGCATCATCTAGAAGCTTGTGAATCTGTTTCATAGCCTGATCTGACAATAACCCTACTTTATACTTGAAACCTTTATCTGACGTCTTAATGCGATCCTTCACGGCAGCAGTTCGATAATCAATGCTCCTTTCAGTATAGACACCCTGATATTTCTCACTGATGTTCGAAGGACTGAGGGCCGCAACCTCTCCTGGTCGGAAGCCCGTATCCCGCATCACCAAGAAATAGGCAGCCCACATTCGGGATCCCCATATCCTCAGCAGATCCTGTTCGTTCCTTGGGAACATCTTGAACAGTTCGATATCCGTAAACGGGTCCCGTCTTACATGCTCTGCAGTGATTTCCTTTACGTTCAAAGCCGGGTTATCTTTGATATATCGTTGCCGCTTTGCTTCCTGCAGTACCATCCGAAAGCAGAACAATACCTTGTTCTTTGAATCGTCAGAAAGCTCTGTACCATTCGTATGACTGACCAACTCAACAAACCAATCCTCTATCATTACATCTGAAATTGCAGACAGCAAAAACATCCCAAATCTCGGGATGATATAGTTATCAAGCCGACCCTGGTGAGCTTTGTAGTAATGGTCAGAGTAGAACTTTTTACGCTTTTCATTCCGCTTCCGGTAGCCTTGTGAGTCCTCTGAGAAAAAGCCTGTAGCAAATTCTTTAAGGGTAACATCCTTCTTTGTAACTGTTGAACCAAGATCCTCTTTCAGCTTCCTTTCAGCCCATAGAACTGCTTCCGTGTGATTGTGCGTTTGGGTTGAGAACCACCTGCCAGGTATGTGGGCAAAAGAGACTTGGATAGCTCTACCTTTGCGGCTTATGAATTTATATTTACTTTTCATATGTTAAGTATAATGCAGCTTAATATATGTTGTAAAGACAGATTTTACGTACACTTTTGCGTACAATTTAGGGTGTCTAAAAAAATAACTCCCTACATTGTAAGGAGTTGAAAATAAATCTTGTTGCCCGAAAGAAGACTCGAACTTCCACGTCCTTGCGGACACTAGTCCCTGAAACTAGCGCGTCTACCAATTCCGCCATTCGGGCTTGTGAGAGGAATAGTATACCAGGAGTCTTCATCGTGTCAATATGCTGGTGTGTTTTGTTGCCTGTTTTTCACTCTATGGTGAACGTCCCGGTATAGATGATATCTCTTGAAGAGGTCCCGAGCCGCAGCTCGAAGATACCAGGCTCTACGACCCAGCTGTGGGACACTGTATCGTAATACGAGAAAGCATCTTCATCGATGGTGATCTTCGAACCAATCTCCTCCCCCGGTTCCAGATGGACTTTGACAAACCCCTTCAACTCCTGTTCAGGCCTGAAGACTGAAGCCTCCTGATCATGGACATAGAGCTGTATGACCTCTGACCCTGCAGTATCGCCGGTATTCCGTACCTTGAACGTTATCTCCGCATGTCTGCCCGCTCCTGTCACTGCACCATCAGATATGACGAACGTAGTATAGGAAAGACCGAACCCGAAGGGAAACAGCGGTTCGATACCATGGGTGTCAAGATGACGGTATCCGACCATCAACTGCTCGTTGTACGGCATGGGGGTCACTTTTCGTATCTTCGGATTCCCCTGCGGCCCTATGACTCTCATGATGTTCATGTGTTCAGGATGCCTGACATACCATCTGGCAGCTTCGATGTCCGAGTACTTCCTGACCATGGAGAACGGCAATCTCCCGGACGGGCAGACATCTCCGTAGATCACTCGTGCCACTGCATCCCCTGCCTGCTCCCCGAGATACATCACATGCAGCAGAGCCCCGACGGTATCGACCCAGGAGGAACACTCCATGTCACCGCCGCCATGCAGGACTACGATACACCGGCTGTTCACCGCTGCAGCCTGTTCGATGAGCCGCTCCTGAGCATGAGGGAGCCGATAGCTTCGGTCATACCCCTCACTCTCAGTCACCCGATCGAACCCTGCTGCGATGACTACCGCATCAGCCTGCGCCAGATAGGGTATATCCTGGTCATCGATCAGACCCGAGATACTCTCTATATAGACTACCTCCGTCTCTACTGCATTGAGCCGCAGCGCATCATAGATCCCGTGTATACGCCTTCGCTGAAGCATATAACTGGACCCGCCGCCTCCGGTGTTCGGCAGGAGTCCGTGAGGACCGATCACCGCGACACGTTCCAGGGCGTACCGATTCAACGGAAGGAGCCGGTTGTCGTTCTTCAGTACCACCACAGCCTCATCAGCACATCTGCTCACTGTATGCTGATGCCTCTTCGACCGGGTCTGAGCCTGTGCATCGATCGCCGGCCTGTCGAAGATCCCCGTCCTGATGAACGCGTACAGCAGATCGAAGACCATCCGGTCCAGATCAGCCTCAGCGATCCTCTTCTGCTGCAGAGCCTGATGTATCCGCTTGCTCGAAAGCCATTTCGGTCCCGGCATCTCCAGATCAAGACCGTTTTTCACCGGTCCATCAGTACTGTAGAGCGAATTCCAATCAGACATGACAAACCCGTCAAAGCCCCAGGCCCCCCGAAGGACCTCCTGCAGCAGATAGGCATGCTCACTGGCATAGGTCCCATTGATCTGATTGTAGGCACTCATCACCCCGAGAGAACCACCCTGTAAGACGGCCTTTTTGAAAGCCGGCAGATAGATCTCATGGAGTGTTCGCTCATCCACCACGGAATCGCTCTTATGACGGTCATAATCCGAGTTGTTGCAGGCAAAATGCTTCACCGTGGTGATCACACCCCTGCCCTGCACCCCCTGAATATAGGAAGAGGCCATCTCACCTGCCAGATAGGGATCCTCTCCAAGATACTCGAAGTTCCTCCCGCAAGTTGGCACCCGTGCGATGTTGACCCCCGGTCCCAGGAGTATGGAGACACCCTGTGCCCGTGCCTCCTCACCGATGGCGTCCCCCACTTCTCTGATCAGCTCCCGATCCCAGGAGGCCGCCATGGCTACCGGGGCAGGATATGCGGTGGCTGCATCAAAACAGCGGACACCGGAGGTGGCATCTGAGGCATAGACGGTCGGGATCTTCAGGCGATCGATACCCCGAACCGCCAGATCATCGTATCCGCTGATATAGGAGATCTTCTCCTCCAGCGTCATCTGTGTGACCAGATGGGCAGCACGTTCCTTCGGGGCGACTCTCTGCTCCTGCTGTGTATCATGATCATGCACATCGGGCTGATCCTTATACATACCCAGAGCATGAGTGAGGACATACTGAAACAGTCTCTGCTGCAGTCTATCGAACATGGGTACCTCCACGGCTCGGCTTCTACTCATATTCTACCACGCCTGCAGCCAATCGGGGTGAAACAAGTCAGGCTTATCTTGCAAATAAGCGAAAACATCACTACATTGAACGTATGAGCATACGAATACTGGCCCTTGGAGAGATCGTCGGAAAACCGGGGATCTACACCATCAAAAGCGGATTGAAGAAGCTGAAACAGGAACAGCAGATAGACCTGGTCATCGCAAACGGCGAAGGGGCTACCGGCGGTTTCGGTATCGGCAAGAACCACTCGATCTACCTGAAGAAGATCGGGATAGACGTCATCACCACCGGAGAGAAGACCTTCTACAAGAAAGACATGGTCGATCAGATCACTCGTGCCCCCTACATCCTGAGACCGGCGAACTATCCTCCGATGAACCCGGGGAGAGGGTGGAGGACCTTCAGGGTCGGTGACAAGGATGTTGCGGTACTCACCCTCCTGGGACAGTCCGAGTACTCACGGATCCACCTGAGCAACCCCTTCTCCTTCCTCGATATGATCCTCGAAAAGATCAGGACTGTCACCCCCTGGATCATCGTACAGTTCCATGCGGCGACCACCGCGGAGAAACGTGCGATGTTCTTCCATGCAGACGGACGGGTATCGGCGGTAGTCGGGACACACAACAAGGCCCTCACCGCCGATGCAGAAGTCTTCCCGAAGGGGACTGCGGTGATCACCGATAACGGCAGATGCGGATCCCAGATCAGCGTGGGAGGACTGGACCCCGAAGTGGAGATCCGAAAGTTCCTCACACAGATCCCTGAGCGGTCACAGGACTGCTGGGATGGACTCGAACTACAGGGAGTGATCATCACCCTCGCAGATGACGGTAGAGCAGAGAACATCGAGACCCTGCGCTACCCCATAGCTACCCCGCCGCAGGAGGCAAACTGATATGACAGAGACCACACGGGTAATGAAAGTCAATGGACAGGAAGCTGTATTGGGCTGCATCACCTCGAGCTGTTCATCCTGTGCAGGGAACTCCTTCTGTAACGTGCAGGGTAAGACCTTCACCGCCATAAACCCCAAACGATTCCCCATACACGCAGGTGATACCGTAGAGGTCTACCTGCCGCCGGGAAAGACCATCGCATCCGGGTTCATGATCCTCATGTTCCCGCTGCTGCTGTTTCTTGCAGGCCTGCTGGGAATCCGGTTCTTCGTACCCGGTTCGAGTGAAGGGCTTCAGGCACTCGGCGGCTTTCTGGGAATGGCCGTAGGGTTCATGATCGGATACCTCTTCGGCAGGATCAAGAGCGCCTCCTACCAACCGGTCATCGTATCCCTGCACGGGATGGAGGATACTACGACATGAAGGCAGCAGTTCTTTCTGATATCCACGCGAACCGCTATGCACTGGAAGCTGTCGCTGAAGATCTCCGAAACGAACGGCCTGACATCATCTGCTTCCTTGGAGACATCGCACTGTTCGGGCTCTACCCGTCCCAGTGCCTGGAGCTGCTTCGAGCACTGCCCTGTGAGGTATGCATCAAAGGCAATACCGATGAGTTCTTCGAGTACTTCGCTGGTGTGAAGACCCCGCCGGAAGATGCACATGAAGCGTATCTCTACGAGCTCTACCGCTACAGTGCCCGGCAGCTGTCACCTGAAGATCTGAAACAGATCAGCAGCTGGAAGATCTTCGAGCAGCGGACCATCGAAGAGCACACCATCGGCTTCTGCCATGGGACCCCGCTGAACAACGACCAGGTATTCGCCCCGCAGCAGCTCTCCAGGACCGATGATCGCAAGATCAGACAACTGGGACTTGACCTGCTCTGTTTCGCCCACTCACACCGCCAGACAGAATACCTTCTGGGAAACACCCTCTGTATAAACTTCGGGGCAGTGGGCTATGCGTTTGACGGGACCACCACAGCCAACTACGGGATCCTGGATATCCAGAAGGATCGCATACACCCGGTACAGAAGCATATCCCCTATGACGTAGATGCCTATATCAGAGATATCAGGTCAGAGGCGCCCCCGTTTGCCGATGACCTGATCCATATCCTGCAGTACGGCAGACCACCGGGAGGTTGACCTGTGAAACCTGAACACATACATATCATCTGCTACTCCCCGACCGGAGGCACCCTCACTGCCGCTCGTGCCGTTGCCTCCCGCTATCAGGGAGCCATCGTCACAGAGACAGATATCACCTCACCCTCCTTCTCTGCCGCAGAGACGACCATCCCTGATGCTGATCTGGTGATCCTCGGCACCCCGGTCTATGAAGCTACGGTACCCAGACCTGCGGTTGAACGACTGCGGCAGCTCTCCTGCAGCAGCACCCCTGCCGTCACCCTGGTCTCCTACGGGCAGATCGATTTCGGCTCCGCGCTGATCGATCTTGAACAGATCGCAGCAGCAATGGGCCTGATACCGATACTCAGTGTGGCAGCCCCTGCAGAACACTCCCTCTCAACAGAGCAGGCGCCTCTGGGTCGCGGTAGACCCGATGAGCATGACCGGTATAACCTTGCCCATCTCTCACCACCAGCTTCGCCCACCCCAGTGGACAGGCAGCTGCTCCCGAGTCTCCTGCCCAGAGGCAGCGCACGAGTCCTCACCCGGGTCCCCCGGCGGGACCTGCAGCTGTGCACCTCCTGCGGACTGTGCGCACAAAGATGTCCGACTGCAGCGATCGATATCAGTACCCTTGCCATAGACAGCTCGAAGTGTCTCAGATGCTTTGCCTGTGTGAAGGCCTGTCCGGAACAGGCACGATCGATCTCCTATACCATACCGATACTCGTCAGATGGTTCTTTCATCGGTACCATGAGAAAGAACGCACCCCCATCTGCTACCTGCCCGCAGGTAGCACCCTAAAAGACCTACCCACTTGGCTTCTATAACCTTTTATATAATATATAATTGATTATTTTATTTGTAATCATTACATTTCTGCTTCCCTTTCAACGTGTTTTGTTGTATACTATATCCATACACAAGAGCTGCACGACATGCACTGCTTGTGACACACAAGAATACGGAGGCTTCTCATGGAAAGAGAATCAGGCAGCATGCCATTACTTGGAGACAAATTCCCCACATTGAATGTCCAGACCACTCACGGTCCTATGACCTTACCTGACGATATGAAGGGTTCATGGTTCGTACTGTTCAGCCATCCGGCTGACTTCACCCCCGTCTGTACCACAGAGTTCGTAGCGTTCCAGAAACGCGTAGACCAGTTTGACAAGTTGGGAGTCAAGCTCATCGGTCTCTCTGTCGATCAGATCTTCAGTCATATCAAATGGATCGAATGGATCAAGGAACATCTGGATGTAGAGATCACCTTCCCGATCGTAGCTGCAAATGACACGATCGCCAATGCTCTTGGACTGCTTCATCCCGGAAAAGGGACGAACACCGTACGTGCGGTATATGTCGGAGACCCGAAAGGGAATATCAGACTGGTACTGTACTACCCCCAGGAGATCGGAAGAGATATGGATGAAGTCGTTCGAGCAGTGACAGCCCTGAAGCTCTCCGACGAGCAGAAGATCGCAGTACCTGCCGGCTGGCCGAAGAACGAACTGATCGGCGACCGTGTGATCATACCGCCTCCAAACAACGAGAAGGATGCGAAGAAGCGACTGGAGACCTACGAAGGGTACGACTGGTGGTTCTGCCACAAAGCCCTTGATGCATAACCCTTCTCCTGCTACAGGCTCTAACATGTGATCCTGTACTTACATTCCTCCTACTGATCATGTTTAGCTATACTTCAAAGGGATCCCCGTTGGGGATCCCTTTTCTCTGTCCTGCTACGGTCAACAGGTCGCTTTTCACCGACAAATCACCCGTTTCATGATTGCGCAAAGAACAGTGTTTCACTATACTTCTCATACATGAAGAAATACATATTTATCAGCGGCGGAGTATGTTCAAGCCTGGGAAAAGGTCTTGCAGCGACTTCATTGGCCAATCTGCTTGAGAGCAGAGGCCTGAACATACAGATGATAAAGATCGACCCATACCTTAATGTGGATGCAGGTACGATGAGCCCCTACCAGCACGGAGAAGTCTATGTGACTGACGACGGCGCTGAAACAGATCTTGACCTTGGAAGCTATGCACGATTCACCCGTGCGACGATCAGAAAAGAGAATTCCATCACGACAGGGCAGATCTATCAATCAGTGATCAGCAAAGAACGTGAGGGACGCTACCTCGGCCGAACCGTCCAGATCATCCCGCACATCACCGACGAGATCAAACGAAGGATCTCAGTGGTGGGGAAACGCCCCGGGATAGATGTGACCCTGATAGAGATCGGCGGGACCGTTGGAGACTATGAGTCGATCCCGTACCTTGAAGCAGCACGCCAGATGGGTAGTGACCTCGGACCGGAGAACGTCCTGTTCGTACACCTCACCCTGGTACCGGAAGTCGGCGGCGGGGAGCTGAAGACAAAGCCCACGCAGCACTCGGTAAAGGAACTGCGGGAACTGGGCATCCAGCCCGACATGCTCATCCTTCGAGCTCCCAGGATGCTCCCCAACGATATGATCCACAAGATCTCATCTTTCACCAACGTCAAGAAGGATGCTGTCATCGTAGGCTACGACCTGACTGATACCATCTATGAGCTTCCTCTGGTCTACCGGGAACAGCGGGTGGATGATATCGTCATAGAGAAACTCAGACTGCATGCAAAGGAACCCGATCTCACCAGATGGGCAGCGATGGTCAACATCCTCAAACATCCCGATAAGACCATACGCATCGGGGTCGTCGGAAAGTACATCCATCTGCCTGATTCCTACAAATCCATCTATGAAGCACTGGTACACGGCGGCATCGCCAATAGAGTCCAGGTCGATCTGGTCAAGATCGACTCAGAGACCCTGGAGAACCTGTCGAAGAAGGATCTGAAAGAACGTCTCTCAGGTCTTCACGGCATCCTGATCCCGGGAGGCTTCGGCACCCGCGGGGTCCTGGGCATGATCACAGCTGTGGAGTATGCCAGGACATCCGGTCTGCCCTGCTTCGGTATCTGTCTGGGCATGCAGATCATGGTGATCGAATATGCCCGGAATGTTCTGCATCTGGCAAACGCCGACAGTACCGAGTTCAAACCCGAGACGACCAACCCGGTGATCAGTCTGCTCGAAGAGCAGCTTGATGTCACCGATATGGGTGGTACCATGCGGCTGGGTAAGAGTGAATCCCACATCCTCCCGGACACCCGCATCCATACGAGCTACAACAATGAGATCATCTTCGAACGACACCGTCATCGATATGAGTTCAATAACAGCTACCGCGATCCGCTCACCGAAGCAGGACTGATCATCAGCGGCTATACTCCCGAGGGAGAGCTGGTCGAGTCAGTCGAATGGTCAGATCACCGCTGGGGTGTTGGAGTCCAGTTCCATCCGGAATTCAAATCGACCCCTATCGATCCGCATCCGCTGTTTGCAAGCTTCATAAAGGCAAGCATCGATCATGCTGCAAAGACCTGAGAGCAGATCCTCGAACACCCACGGCAGAGCAGCATCGACTCACCGTTCTGCCGTGCGGTCTGCAGCAGTGCTCGCACTGCTGCACCTGCTGATCCTCGGCTGTTCATTCGATTATCAGCAGGTAGAATCAGCCGGGGAGACAGATCGGCCTGATTATATCCTTGATCGGACCACCTACACCGTCGCACGATCGTACAGCGATACCATCGCCTTCACAGCCGAGCAGGTACGCTTCTACGAAAAGACCTCTTCGGTGACCCTCGAGGGGGTGAACTTCAGTCAGAACAGCTCATCCGGCGAGCTCCTGACCAGAGGGAGCAGCGACTCCTGTCAGATCGACACCGATACCAACGATACCAGACTGATCGGAAACATACAGATAGTATCAGAGACCGAACAGACCATCGTGATCGCCCAGGAACTCTTCTGGCGGCATGATCAGGATCTGCTCACCAGTCCTGACGGTCTGCCGGTCACGGTACAGTACTCAGACGGCTCCTCGCTCTCGGGAACAGGCTTCCGGGCAGATCTGTCATTGCGTTCCATAGAGTTCGCACAATCGGCCCGAGGGACCATCCAGCATGAGAGATAACAGACGGATCCTGCTTTTTGTACTGCTGCTGTGCACAGCGCTCACGCTGCTGCCGGCAGCTGAGAAGACTGCAGACATTCAATTTGCCGGTGATTATACCCGGGCAAGTCTGAAGAACGATCAGAAATCACTTACCCTCATCGGTAACGCCTGGGTCAGGACCGAAGAGACCCTCATCACAGCCGATACGATCGAACTCTACGGCATCGGATCACGATACATCACCTGTGAAGGGGATGTATCCATTCACGACAGCGCCCAAGGCCTCAGGCTCACCTCCAACCGCTTGAGTTATGACCGGGAGCAGACACTCCTGCGTGTTGACGGCTGGGCAGAGATGGAAGATGTACAGAACGGCATCATCGTAAAGGGAGCCTATCTGGAGAACTCTCAGCAGACCGGAGAGACCCTCATACAGATAAGCGTCAGGATCTTCAAAGATACCGAAGACGGTCCCATGATCTGTCTCACTGATTCGGCTCTCTACGACAGTGCCCGGCAGCGGCTCGAGATGACCGGCAGCTCCGTCGTATACTGGAAGGGCAATCGCTACCATGCGGCGCAGATCTCCATAGACCTCGAGAAGAACGAGATCACCATGGAAGGGAACGTCAAAGGGAACATCAATGAGTGAACAGCAGAACCAGCTTCGTGTTGAAGGATTGCGTAAGCTCTACGGCAAGAAGACCGCAGTGGCTGATGTCTCCTTCAGCATGCACGCAGGAGAGGTCGTCGGCCTGCTCGGTCCCAACGGGGCCGGCAAGACTACCGTCTTCTATATGATCGTAGGCTTCATCCGTGCCAGTCAGGGGAGTATCTTCCTCGATGATGAGAACATCTCCCATATGCCCATGTACCAGCGGGCCAGAAGGGGCATCTCCTACCTCTCCCAGGAACCCTCGATCTTTCGAAAGCTGAGTGTCGAGAAGAACATCTGGGGGATCCTCGAGACCAGAGCAGACCTCAGCCGGGAACAGAAACTCACCTATCTTGAGGAGCTGCTCACCGGATTCGGGATCGATGCCATTCGCAGACAGCCGGCCTACACCCTCTCAGGGGGTGAGCGCAGAAGAACGGAGATCGCACGGAACCTGGCGATCAGCCCCAAGTTCCTCCTGCTTGATGAGCCCTTTGCCGGTATAGACCCCATTGCGGTCAACGAGATCAAATCCATCATCACTCTGCTCGCACAACAGGGGATCGGAGTACTGATCACCGATCACAATGTTCGTGATACCCTCGATATCACCCACTGCTCTCATGTCATCAACCATGGAGAGATCCTCGTATCCGGGACCAAAGAGGAGCTCCTTGCGAATGATATCGCACGAACCATCTATCTCGGGAAAGACTTTGCCCTATGATTATGCTATGCTTGAGCAGCAGTCCTGACCTTTTTGGAACATCCTCTACGGGAGCGAGATAGCAGTGCAGTCACAGCGGATCATCCTTACACAGAAACAGCAACTCAAACTCAGTCCTCAGATGTATCAGTCCCTTGAACTCCTGGCACTACCGATCCAGGACCTGCAGGCGCGTATTCAGGATGAGATTGAACGGAACCCCGCGCTGGAGCTCAGCGACGCGAAGGACCTCTCGTACGAATCCTATACCGGGTCCTCCGAGACCCACACCTACGACTACTTCGAGAACAGCTCAGATGCAGGATACATCCGGAAAGCCTCACACATAGACACCGATTCAAAGCATCAGTTCATGGAGGGCGCCCTCTATCGTTCCGAATCATTGCAGGAGCATCTGCAGCAGCAGCTCCGGCTGCAGCCGCTCTCTGAAGCCGACTGTGAACTGGGAACACTGATCATATCGAATCTCGATGATCACGGCTTCCACCGGGAAGACCCACATCAGATCATCCCCGAAGGGACCCCCGTGGAGGAGCTCGAGCGGGTACTCTCGGTGATCCAGAGCTTCGATCCTCCCGGGATCGCCGCAGCCGACTATACCGAATCCCTCCTGCTGCAGTGCGACCTCGATGAACAGTCCCATCCACTGGCCAAACAGATCATCACCTCGTACCTCGAACACATCAAACGGGGCAAACTCGAGACCATAGCCAAGGAGCTCGATACCGACGTTGAAGAGATCCAGGAGGCTGTCTCCTACATCCAGACACTCAATCCCTACCCGGGCAGCATCTTCGCAGGCAGTGAGATCCAGTATGTCACCCCAGATCTTACCATCTGGAAAGTAGACCATTCGCTCCAGATGCAGCTCAACAGTGACCAGATCCCGATCCTGAGCATCGATCCGGTATTCGAAGATATGATGGAGGATCCGACTCTCGATAGGGACAAGGAGACCAGAAAATATATCCAGAACTCCATCAAGGATGCACAGTGGCTGATCAACAGCATAGACATGAGAAACTCCACCCTGCAGAAGGTTGGAGCAGCACTGATCAAGTTTCAGTACGACTTCTTCCTCAACGGTCCGAAGTACCTCAGGGCACTCACCCTCAAGGATGTGGCAGAGGAGGTCTCTGTGCACGAGACCACCATATCACGGATCTCCCATGCGAAATACATCCAGACTGACTGGGGGATCTTCCCCATCAAGTACTTCTTCACCAATGCCGTGGCAGGGACCAGTGACGATGGCAAGGAGGTCTCAAAGACCGGTGTCAAAGAAGTCATGAGGGAGATCATCGAAGGATATGAGGGAACCAGACGCCTGTCTGATCAGAAGATCTCGGACCTGCTCGCAGAACGCGGGATATCCATCGCCAGGCGGACCGTGGCAAAGTACCGGAAAGAACTCAATATCGACTCATCGTTCCACCGCAGCTAGCCATCAGGTCATCTTATCGGGAATTTGTTTGACTTACCTGTCATCGAAGTACTATCCTTAAGGTATACCCTATTCCCAGGAGGTGGCTATGCATCTAGATATTCAGGGGATTCACTATAACGTAAGTGATACAACTCAGGAGTTCATCCAGAAGAAACTTGAGCGTATCGATTTCGCGAAAGATTACGTGATCGATCTGTCGATCATGGTGATCAAGGAACCTCATGGCTACATGCTCGAAGGAAAGATCCATTTCCAGTGGAGCAAAGTCAAGGTCGTCAGTGAGACAGGTCTTGAACTCTACGAAGTGATCGAACTGTTCGTCGACAAACTTGAGCGGGTGATCAGAAAAGAAAAGGGAAAAGTCAAAGAGCATTGATGCTCTTCGTATACCCCGGGGATCAGGCAAAAGGGACTACGATCCCCGGGTATTTTTGAGTGCTGCAGGGGAAAACCTACTTAACATTTATTTACACATCCGAACATAGCATGATATACTTAGGCCCATGAAAGATTTTACGGTTTTAGACCTCCTGGACCTCGATCTCAAGGAAAAAGGCGTATTGGGCCTGACCTGTATCGGGGGAAGACCGGGGTTGTCCCGGGTGATCACCACCTCGAAAGTCAACAGACCTGGACTGACGCTGAGCGGGTTCTTCGAAGAGTTCTCTCATAACAGCATCCAGCTCTTCGGCAAGGGTGAGCAGGCCTATCTGAGGAAACTCGAGAACAGCAACACCTACGAGACGATCGAGAGGATGTTCTCATTCCCCATACCGACCTGTATCTTCTGTGAGAACTCCTCTCCCAGTGAGAAGTTCATCCATATCGCAGAATCATCAGGCTGCCCGATTCTCAAGACATCGCTGGGATCTGGAGAGTTCGCACTGCGCCTCTACCAGACCCTTGATGACATCTTCTCTCCCAAGCAGACCATCCACGGAGTGCTCGTGGAAGTCTTCGGGGTAGGGATCCTGATCACAGGAGACAGCGGGGTCGGAAAGAGTGAGACCGCTCTGGAACTCATCGAGCGGAGCCACCGGCTCATCAGTGATGATACGGTGAAACTCAGCTGTGTGAACGGGACGTTCCTGGTGGGGACCGGAGAGAACGAGTTCCTTGCACACCACATGGAGATCCGGGGACTGGGGATCATCAACGTAGCCAATCTGTTCGGGGTCCGTGCGATCAGGGACAAGAAACGCGTACAGCTGTTCGTCCAGCTCGAAGAGTGGGATTCGAACAAGTCCTACGACCGTGTCGGAGGAGACCTGAGTACCGATATCCTCGGTGTCTCGATCCCGAAGCTGGAGATCCCGGTCAAACCGGGAAGGAACATCCCCATCATCATCGAGACGGCGGCGATGAACGTCAGACTGAAGAAACTGGGCTACTCATCGGGTAATGAATTCAACCAGAACGTGCTCAAATGGCTGGAAAGTGAATCAGCACGGGATCTATACTACAACAACGAGGATACTTTTTAAGATATGATAGAAAAGATCGTGACGGTAAAACACCGTGCAGGGATACACGCAAGACCGGCAGCTCTCATCGTGAAGACAGCCAATCAGTTCGCATCCGATTTCTTCATCGAGAAGGATACCATGAGGATCAACGGGAAATCGATCATGGGGATCATCACCCTGGGAGCCAGCTATAAGACCGATCTGAAGATCGTACTGGAAGGCGACGACGAACAGGAAGCAGCTGATGCGATCGAGCAGCTGTTCGTGAACCGCTTTGAGGAATAACAGCTGCAGCGGCTGTTCAGCAGTCACGAGACCAGAACGGGTAGTACTGCCCGGGAGCATATCATGAGAGAATTGACCGACCGACAGATAGAAGTGATGGAATTCATCCAGGAATTCATCAGAGAGAACACCTATCCTCCCACGATCCGTGAGATCGCATCCTCCTTCAACTTCTCAGTGAAGGCGGCCTATGACCACGTGAAAGCGATAGAGAAGAAAGGGATCATCAAGACCGGCAATAACAAGTCACGATCCCTTGAGATCATGGATGAGACCTACAGCCCGGCTGTGGAGATCAGACATATCCCGCTGCTCGGCACCGTCGCCGCAGGTCTGCCGCTGATGGCTGAGGAGAACATGGAAGGTACCATGCCCTTTGCTGAGAGCCTTCTGGGCACAGGGGAGTACTTCGCCCTCCATATACAGGGCGACAGCATGATAGATGCAGGCATCTGCAACGGTGATATCGCAGTGATCAGGCACACCAGTCAGGTGGAGAACGGAGACATCATCGTCGCACGGATCGATGAGGAGTCAGTCACCATCAAACGCTACTTCAAAGAGCAGAACAGGATCAGGCTGCAGCCGGAGAACCCTGCCTTCTCCCCCATCTATACCCGGGATATGAGAATCCTGGGCAAACTCCATATGATCATGAGAAGCTATGAATAGTCCCGCCCCCGCATACCTCCTGCTCGGCCCCGAATCAGGGAACAAAGCAAAACGCATTCGAGAGATCAGGGCTCTGTGCAAAGCCTGCAACGGGGATACTGATGCTGAACTGCACCGGTTCTATCCCTTCGAGACCGAACAGGGTGAGATCCTTGCAGCCCTGCAGAACACATCCCTGTTCGCAGACCACCGGCTGGTCCTGCTTGCCGAGGCGGAGAACCTCAAGGCGGCACAGGCCCAGATGATCGCAGAGTACCTCAAGCATCCCTCTGAATCCGCTACGCTGGTCATCACCAGTGCGAATACCAGCGTGCATGCATCACTTATGAAAGCAGTGCCCAAAGAGCAGAAACAGATCTTCTGGGAGCTCTTCGAGAACCAGAAGAAGGACTGGCTGATCGACTACTTCCGCACCCGATCGATCGATATCAGCCTTGAAGCAGTGGAGCTGATGCTCTCACTCATCGAGAACAACACCCAGGAACTCAGGGTAGTCTCTCAGCAGCTCGCAGCATACATGCTCATAGCCCATGAGGATGATGAGACAGCCGGTCAGGTGGAGATCACCGAAGACGATGTGGAGACCTTCATCTACCACAGTCGGCAGGAGAGTGTCTTCACCCTCTTCGATCATATCGCTGCCCGGAAGCTGGAAGAAGCCCTGGAGGTTCTGCGTGCCATCGAACTGAGCCGCGATACCGACCCCATCGGGCTCTTCGGCGGTCTGCTCTGGCAGTTCCGTCGCCTCTACTCCTACATGAGCATCATCGAAGACGGTGATACGGAACAAGACGGGTTCAACGGGGCCACCGTACTGGGAAAGAGCTCAGCGATCAGGGGTAAGCATAATCAGCATACCTACCGGAGTGCAGCAAAAGAGTACAATCTCAAAGATGTGGAACATATCATCTCATTCCTGTGTGATACCGACAAAGCGGTACGGGAGATGGGCACAGCCATACAGCCGATGCTGATCGAACGGCTGATCCATACCATCATCAAACGGAAAGGGACTCCCACCACAGCCGCCGATGCCGGACTGGCAGCCCTCTATCTGTGACCTACAGGCTCTGCTGCACCGTTCGTGCAAGCTCCACGGAGATCTTGCAGGCTGCTGAGATCTCTTCGGGGTCAGCAGCCTTGAGCGCCTCGATCGATCCGAACTTCTGCATCAGCCGGGTACTTCGTACCGGTCCGATCCCCTCGATAGCCTCGAGTACCGAGAACCGGCTCTCCTGCTCTCTCTTCTTCTGATTGAGCGATGTGGCGAACCGGTGTGTCTCATCCCTGACAGCCTGAAGGATACGCAGAGCCTCATTCCCCTCGGGCAGCAGGATCGGTTCGGACCGATCATACCGATAGATCGCTTCGAACTCCTTCGCCAGCCCTATCACCGGTATGTGATAGAGCCCGAGTGATTCCAGGATCTCCCGTGCCGCATGGACCTGCCCCTTCCCACCGTCTATCATGATCAGATCAGGCTGCTCGAGCTCCTCATTGATCACACGGGTATACCGTCTGGCAACAGCCTCCCTGACAGCCTCATAATCATCGATGGCCCCATCGAGTGACTTCAGATGGAATCTTCGATAGTTCTTCTTATCGGGATTCCCCTCATAGAACGAGATGAGCGAAGCCACCGGATACTTCCCCGCCAGCTGCGCGATATCGAACCCCTCGATCCTCTTCGGCAGCCTCTCAAGCTCCAGGACCCGCTTGAGTTCCTTCAGCCCTTCGGTGTTGCCCGCCGCCCGCTGCCGCCTGATCACATCCTGCCGGGCATTCTCCATCGCCATGTTCACGATCTTGCGATGTTTCCCGTGGACCGGCATATGCACCCGTACATGACGGTGCCGCTCCTGCTGAAAATAGGTCTGTATCAGCTCCTGATCCACCTCATGCGAGAGATAGAGTTCCCGTGGGATATATGCATCATCGACATAGAACTGCATGATGAATTCGGTGAGGGCCTCTGCCTCATCAGCGAAGGTCTGTGCACGGAACATCTCCCGTCCGAGCAGCTTACCCTCTTCCATCTGGAAGACAGAGATCGTACACAGCTGATCCTTCATGACACAGGCAGCATAATCACGGTGCAGCTCGGTGAAATCCTGCACCTGCTGCTGGGTCTGGACAGATGCTATGGCTATGAGGGTATCCCGCAGTTCAGCAGCACGCTCGAAAGCCATATCTGCCGATGCCTGCTGCATCTCCCGCTTCATGTTCCGTTCCAGCTCCTCGGTCTTGCCTGAGAGAAAGGCCTTGACCCGTTCGACCTGCTGCTGGTACTCCTCTTTGGTGACTTTTCCCGCACAGGGAGCAGTGCACTTGCCGATGTGATAGTAGAGACAGGGAGCATACCTGCGGCGAAGAGGACCTTTGCACTTACGCAGCGGGAAGATCCTGTCGATCAGTTCCAGATAGGCATCGAGCTTACGGACATCGGCATACGGCCCGTAGTACTTCGAACCATCCTTGACGATCCGTCTGGTCCTGAACACCCGCGGGAAGTCCTCGTTGGTGATCCTGATCACCGGGAAGGTCTTCCCGTCCTTCAGTGAGATATTGTACTTCGGGTTCCACTTCTTGATCAGATTGTTCTCAAGGATCAGCGCCTCGTACTCGTTGGTGGTGATGATATACTCGATATCGGCGATATGGTTCACGAGCATGCTGGTCTTGAGATCACGGTTCTTCAGAAAGTAGGAGGAGACCCGTTTCTTCAGGTCCTTCGCCTTTCCCACATAGATGATCCTGCCGCTGCTGTTCTTCATCAGATAGACCCCAGGTGTATGAGGGATCTCCTGTACGTTATATGGTGCACTCATTACCATCAATATACTACAAAGATCAGGACTTTCCAAGAAAGTCCGTCACTCCTGCCCTTGCAACAGCATATCACATTCACTACAATCCTCTGATACAAGGAGTTCCTGTGGATACACAACACCAGAAAGATCTATCCCTGCTCTCATCCCTTCCGGGGTTCTCTACCCTCGATGCACACGAGCAGCAGTTCATCCGCCGGGCAGCACTCGAGCTGCGTCTCAGTCAGCAGCATATCCGGAAACTGTGTGAAGCAGCCGTCGATCTCCAGCTGTGGGAAGAACCCCCGGTCAGTGCCCTCTGGGATGAGAGCGGTACCGATACGATGACAGGCAAGACCCGAAGCCGCCATATCCTCTCTCGCCTCTTCGCTGCGGTGGATGCCCTGCGAGATCAGATCACCACCTATGAGGACTTCACCCCCCCCGTCCTCGATACCAAGCGGCCGATCTGCATCGAGGCTCCCCACCCGAGTGAGAAGATCCTCGGGACCTGCCCGGTAGCGGGAGAGAAGACCCGGTGCTGCAATCTGCAGACCCTGGATGCTGTGAAACAGTGCGGGTTCGCCTGCAGCTACTGTTCGATACAATCCTTCTATGATCATGATCGAGTCTACTTCCATGAGGATCTGGCGCAGAAACTCTCCGCTCTGGAGATCGATGATGAGCAGATCTATCATATCGGGACAGGTCAGTCATCGGATTCTCTCATGTGGGGTGATCAGAACGGTCTGCTCACTGACATCTTCACCTTTGCCCGGCAGCATCCGAACGTGATCCTTGAGCTCAAGACCAAGTCGGCGAGGACCGACTGGCTGAAGATACGCCCCCTGCCCCACACGGTCGTCGCGACCTGGTCGCTCAACCCTCAGACGATCATCGATAACGAAGAACACCTCACAGCTTCCCTTCAGGCCCGTCTGCATGCAGCACGCACTGCTGCAGATGCCGGAGTACCGATCGGTTTCCATATCCATCCGATGGTCTGGTATGACCGCTGGCAGGAGGACTACGGTGCCCTGTTCTCCCGCATCCAGCAGGAATTCACCCCCGATGAACTCGTCATGATCTCTCTGGGGACCCTCACCTTCATCCGGCCGGTGATCAAGCAGCTCAGAGAGATGGGCAGACCTACCCGGATCACGCAGATCCCCATGAACGATGCAGCAGGTAAACTCTCCTATCCTCTTGAGACCAAGCAGGAACTCTTCAGTTTCGCCTACCGGCAGTTCTCTCAGCAGTGGAGAGATCAGGTCTTCTTCTACCTCTGCATGGAAGACCCATCCCTCTGGGACAGCGTCTTCGGCTATGCCTATAAAGACAATGAGGCCTTTGAGACCGGGATGAAAGAATCCTATATGAGAAAGATCGATCTGATCAGACAGCGACACGAACGTCAATGATTATCGCACAGATCAGCAAATAGCTGATCACAGGATTCTTTCTTCCTTGCGGGACGAAGTAAAAACTTGTATAATCCACAGCTGAAGAACCCTATTTTTCCATTCTACTTAATGAAATAGAACGTACCGGGCTTCTCGGTGACACGACCCCGAGCCCCTGTTCATGTATCAGCAAGGATGCTTATGCCGAAACGAAACGATGCAACCCTGGTAACAGATATAAAGATCTTCAATCGCATGTTCCCCTACCTCATGCCAAAACGAAGCGAGTCACTCATCTACTACAAGATGGAGATCGAGATGACCAATGCGCTCAACTTCATCAAACAGAAGAACCGGGACTGCGGGGAGAAGAAGTTCCGCCTCTTCGATGTCGTGCTCGCCTCTCTTGCACGCACCTTTGTCATGCGGCCGGCACTCAACAGGTTCATCGCGAACAGTGAGTACTGGCAGCGTGATGAGATCTCATTCAATTTCGTCGTGAAGAAGGATCTGACCGAACAGGCCCCCGAACGGAATGCCATCGTGAAGTTCCAGCCTGAGATGACCTTCGAGGAGATCTCGGAGATCATCCGAAATGCCATCGATGAGGCACGGCACAGTGATGAGAGTGCCGATGAGACCACCATCAAATACTTTCTCAAGATGCCAAAACCCCTGCTGAGATTCGCCGTGCACCGGCTGAAGAGGTTGGATGAGAAGGGCCGCTACCCCAGATCCCTCCGGGAAGTCGACGGTCTGCATGTCTCAGCATACGTTGCGAACCTGGGCAGTATCAACATCGCCAACCCACCGATGCATCATCTCTATGAGTGGGGAACGACCTCGGTGTTCATCACCATGGGGAAGATGCACAGGAAGAGACTGCTCGATGATCAGGACAATGAAATCATCAAGAACACCCTCGAGCTGATGATCACCATCGACGAACGGATCGCAGAGGGCTTCTACTTCATGAAAGCCATGAAAGAGATGCAGACGTTCCTTGAGAACCCCCAACTGCTGGAAGAGCGTCCTGACCTGTCTCAGATCCGATAGGACTCACAGTGCCCCGCAGCAGGACCATCAGGCGATGCTGCACATCACGCGCTGCTAGGACCCGAGTTTCTCATCCAGGATCTCTCGTGCCCTGCCGGTGAGCGGATTGTCACCGCCGGCTATCATACCCCTGATCGCATCAAGCTCCGACTGAGAGAACCGCTGGCCATGGAGCATATGGGCAGAGAAGGCATCACAGGCCATGGGACAGACCAGACGTGTGAGCTCATAGATCTGATCGGCATAGGCACGGATCTCGAACTGTGCATGAGCATGCATGCGCAGAGCGAGGAAATGAAACAGGTTGTGCAGGTCCATCTGCCAGTACCACTGGGTATAGAGACTCAGGGGGAGATTCACCCGGGCAAGCTCCCTGGCGATATTGAGATCGAGCAGTTCTTCGTAGGTATGGTAGGCTCGCTCCTGATCCTCTCTCAGCAGCTGCCTGACACGCTCCTGCAGCTCTTCAGAGACAGGCTGTGCCATCCGGCCCTGCTTGTTGTCTTCACTCTGGAACGCTATGACATCCCCTGTCGGGATATAGCACTCATCACTCATGACACTGTATCGGCCTGAGATCTCATTGAGTTTCGCCGTTCTGTGTCGGATCCACTGTCTCGCGACGAAGATCGGCATCTTGACATGAAAAGTGAGGTTCACCTGTTCGAACGGTGAGGTGTGCCCGTTTCGCATGAGGTAATCGATCAGTCCGCGATCCTTCCGGTAGGTCTTCGTCCCCCCGGCATAGGAGACCCGTGCCGACTGCACGATCCGTTCATCGGAACCGAGGTAGTCCACCAGACGGACGAACCCCTTATCGAGCACAGGGAACTCCTTATCAAGAATCGCTTCTGCTTCAGGAACCAGACAATGACCCATCGAACCACCTCCATCGGACCGCTTTCAGCCCATATTCACAGCAATCTACCACAATACACGCATCAGAGCAAGAATGATCAGCTGCAGCGCTCTCCCGGGAGAGCACACAGAAGCTGCAGTCTGTAGAGCCCTGCTATATCCCGGTACCTACCGGTCCAGTGCATCGAACTTACGCTCTTTCTCATAGTCGAAGATGATACTCTCGAGGTTCTTGATCCGTTCTTCCTGGGCATCCAGCCGTGCCTTGAACCTGTTGAACTCCTTGAGATCCCCTTCACTGTGCTGCTTATGTTCGAAGACCTGTTTGAGGATCCCTGAGAGGGAACCTACCACGACGATGATCACCACGGCAAACCAAAAATCCATAGGGCACTGCCTCCAATCCGTATTCAGGGACGATCCTGTATAGCTGCAGTATACAGCAACAGAACAGGATTGGCTAGAATGAACCGGCTCCTTACTATGCTGTCGGCCAGATTACCACGCTCGATAATCTGTAACCGTTCCTGTTGCCTTCATGCGCATTCACAACTATATTAGTCTATATGAAAACACACACTATCATCCTGATGCTTCTCATCCTGGTACTGCCGCTCACCTCGTGTACCAGAGAGCCTGAACAGATATCGCATGATGACCGGATCACCGTTGCGGTGAGCATCCTGCCTCAGAAGACCTTCGTCCAGAAGATCGCAGGCGACCGTGCAGAGGTCATCGTGCTCGTACCTCCCGGACAGAGTCCCTCGACCTATGAACCTACGACCAGACAGCTCCAGGAGCTGTCACGATCAACAGTATACTTTTCGATCGGGGTACCGTTCGAAGAGGCCTTCATGCCGGTGATCGAACGGAACCTGCCGGATCTCAAGATCGTCGCGACCGATGCGACTACCGAAAAACGCAGATTCCTGACCACCCATATCGATGACATTGATGACGATCATGCCGATGACGATCATGCTGATGAAGAGGCTGAAGATGATCATGATCATAGCGGGATCGACCCGCACATCTGGATGTCTCCCATAGCAGTGATCGAACAGTCACGCATCATGACCGAAGCCCTCATCGAAGCGGATCCCCGGCATGAGAAGGACTATCGTGACGGGTTCACCGCCTATGAGCAGGAACTCAGAGCCCTTGACGAAGAACTTGCTCAAGCCCTGGCACCGATCAGGGGTGCTACCATCCTGGTCTACCATCCTGCCTTCGGCTACTTTGCCGACCGATATGGACTGATCCAGAAGGCAGTCGAAGTCGGGGGAAAAGAACCGACCCCCAGAGAGATAGAATCACTGATCGCCATGGCGAAATCTGATGAGGTACCGATCGTATTCGTTCAGCCGGAGTTCAACAAGAAGACCGCACAGGTCATCGCAGATGCCATAGGGGCGAAGGTGATCACCATAGCCTCCCTGGATGAACAGTACAGTGAGAATCTTCGTCATATAGCACAGGTGCTGAATGAACAGCCCTGAGCGGGAGGACTTGCATGAGTATCGTATTAGATAAGGTATCCTATGAGTACGGACAGAACACCGTCCTTGATGCGATCACGGCAACGATCGATCAGGGAGAGTTCGTATCGATCATCGGTCCGAACGGCGGAGGGAAGACCACCCTGCTCAAACTGATCATCGGTCTGCTGCAGCCCGGGAACGGGACGATCACGATCGATGGGGAACCGGTACACCGGAAACAGCAGGACATCGGATACGTACCGCAGGTCTCGCAGCACGACAACCGGTTCCCCATCTCGGTCCTGGATGTCGTGAAGACCGGACTGCTCACCAAGGATCCGCTGCTGAGAAACAAGAACGTCTATGATCAGTGCATGCAGGCTCTGGAGACCGTCGGTCTCAGCGACGCTGCAGCCAAGCCGATCTATGCACTCTCTGGAGGACAGAAACAGCGGGTACTCATCGCCCGGGCCCTTGCAGGCTCCCCTTCCTATCTCTTTCTTGATGAACCGACATCGAATGTCGATACAGTCATCAACGAGCAGCTCCATCAGCTGCTCAAGAAACTGAGCGGCCAGAGGACGATCCTGCTGGTCACCCATGACTACTCGCTCGTGAGCAGTCTGTCCACGCGGGTATTCTGCATCAACCGGCATCTTCATGAACATCCGATCGAAGACACCATGGAAGAGGCAGGCCATGACATCTACGGGAACAGAGTCATGCGTGTCAGACATGATATCGTATTGAACGAAGACGCCTGTTTCTGTGAACAGCACCTCGGAGGCCATGCATGAACGAGTTCTTTTCCGCACTCACGAGTCAGGACCTCCCCTTTCTGCGCTATGCCCTCCTGGCCGGGCTGCTCTCCAGTCCCGCCTTCGGCATCATCGGCACCTATGTGGTCGTGAACCGTATCACCTCGATCGCCGGGGCGATCAGCCATGCCGCACTCGCAGGGATCGGCGCAGGACTCTACTTCGGGTTCAACCCGCTTGCCGGCGCCACGATCGCAGCCCTGATCGCAGGACTGATCATCAGCTTCATCACCCTGAAAGTGAATGAACGGGTCGATTCCATCATCGGTATGATCTGGGCAGTGGGGATGAGTATCGGACTGCTGTTCATCGCAAAGAGTCCGGGCTATCAGGACCCCATGAGTTATCTGTTCGGGAACATCCTGCTGATCGGGAAGTCTGACCTCTACCTGCTGCTTACGCTGGATATCATCACCAGCATCGCCGGGGTGATCCTGTTTCACCATATCCAGGCGATCTCCTTCGATGCGGAGTTCGCCAGATCGCGCGGCATCCATACCGATCTGTTCCAGATCGTCATGATCATGATGATCTCGGTGACGGTAGTCCTGATGGTGACGGTCGTGGGTATCGTCATGGTCATCGCGCTGCTTACCATACCCGCCGCCACGGCCGGGTTGTTCTCCAACCGATTGAAGACGATCATGCTGCTGGCTACCGTGCTGACGGCACTGTTCCATTTTGCCGGCCTTGCACTCAGCTATACTGCTGACTCTCCCACCGGTGCCACTACGATCATCATCGCGGCAGCGGTCTATACCCTCTCACTCTCGGCGGTATCACTCTACCGGAAGCGAAAGTTCACAGAGCACGCCCCTGCAGTATCAGCTCAGGCAGCCCATCCTCCCGAGAGTGATGCCAAGACCGACTGAGCAGGCTGTCTCGGTCCTGAGCACACGGGAACCCAGGCCGACACGGACGAACCCCTGTCCCTCGAAGTATGCACGTTCACGATCAGACCAGCCCCGTTCAGGACCCACGGCAAGGACGGCAGAGGCTGTCTGCTCGCTGATCTGTGCATGCATCAGATCGATCACGGGGTCTATGTTATCGAGCATCAGTCTGGTCGTCCCGGCCTCGAAGGTCAGCTGGTTCACGTTCCGGTATACGATGCATTCCGGGATACGGGTGGAGACCGCCTGCTGTGCACCATGAATGAGGAACTTCCGGTACTCACCCTTCGTCCAGAGATGTGACTGCCCATAGGATCGCTCTGCCGTATCAGCACCGCATACATGGATCCTGCTCACACCGAGACTCACTGCCTCACGCAGTACCCGCTTCATGCAGATGGGTCTGACCTGAGCGACGACAAGCTCAAGTGGATAGAGGGGTCTGGCAGGTGTCTTCGGGTCCCATTCGATATGGATCAGCTGATCGGTGATACCGGTGATCGTCGCCATCCCGGAGGGACCGTCGATCAGCCCCATCAGTACCTGGTCTCCCGGTACCGCACGCAGCACACTGATGATGTGTCTGCCCCGTTCGTCTGTACGGCTAATGGCCTGGTCTGCAGGCATCTGGTCGAAGAGAATGATATTCATATCGGAGTTATAGCATGCACATGGACAAACTCCAAGATGCACAGAGGCCATAGCAGGGTAAAAGCTCCCGGGAAGCTTCTTGCCAATTCACCTGATCACCTATATAGTGAATATTCACCGTCTGACGACCATCCAGTGGCAGACATCTGCCAGAACAGGAGCAGTGTATGAGTAACGTACGTGTCTTTCTTGCCAAAGAGTTCGATCCCTGGCTGAATCTTGCCACCGAAGACTGGCTGTTCCGTGATATGGATCCCTCACATAACGTACTCTTTCTCTGGAGGAACAGCCCGACGGTAGTGATCGGCAGATATCAGAATCCCTGGCAGGAGTGCGATCTGGCGAAGATGGAAGCGGATGATGTCAAGCTGGCCCGACGACAGAGCGGAGGCGGGGCCGTCTTTCATGACATGGGGAACACGAACTTCACCTTCATGTCCAGCCGTGAGTCCTACAGTAAAGAGCGTAACAACTCGATCATCATCTCCGCCCTTGCCCGGATGGGTATCACCGCAGAGGCTTCAGGCAGGAATGACCTGATCATAGAGCAGCGGAAGTTCTCAGGCAGTGCGTTCAAGCTCTCGAAGGATCGGGCCTTCCACCACGGGACCATCCTCATCAATGCCGATATCACCCGACTGGGCAGATACCTGACCCCCGATGCCGACAAACTGCAGTCAAAGGGGATCAAATCGGTCAGCTCCCGGGTCGCGAACCTCAGCGAGTTCAATCGATCGATCAGTCATGAGACACTCTGCCCGATCATCATCGAAGAGTTCTTCAATACCTACGGAGAGACCTGTGAGATCACCGAACTCTCTCATGCCACCATCTCAGCCATCCCTCACCTGAAGTCCTACTATGAGAAGATGGTAGACTGGGACTGGCGGTTCGGGAAGACCCCGCAGTTCGCCTGTGAGGCAGCCAGACGATTCTCATGGGGAAAGCTGAGTTTCCATATCGATGCACGACAGGGGGTCATCCAGGAGATGACTATCTTCTCCGATGCACTGGTCCCCGACCTGATCTCTGCGGTCATGAGCAGGATGGAGGGTGTCAGATTCACCGAATCCGCCATGACCGAAGTCCTCTCGCAGCTGGCTGTCGATATGCCTGAACATGCCGAGAAGCTCGAAGAGATCTCAGCCTTCCTGGTCTCAGCCATTACGTTCTCATAAGACCGGTACTGGCCTTTTATACTGCACCTTCAGCGCAGGTATCTTCCATCATCGGATAAAATGCAGTATACTTTTCACTCAAGGAGTTCTCTGCATGAAGAAACTGCACGGGACTGTAAGGCAGATACTGCTGGCAGTCGTATTGATATCACTGTTCTCAGTATCAGCAGGCGCCGCGATCCCTGCGAAGAGCACCTCCGCCGCGAGACTGATCGAACAGAGAGAACTCGTCGCAGTCTTCGACATGAACGAAGAACCGGTATCGTTCAACCCCCATTATTCTACGAACATCAACAGTGCACAGCTGTTTACCGCTATCACCGAGGGACTTGTCACCTATCATCCGGCAACCCTCTCACCGGCCCCGGGTACCGCCCAATCCATCACCGCCTCACCGGACAATCTCACCTGGACGATCAGGATCCGCAAGGATGCCCGGTTCAGCAACGGGGACCGCATCACCGCAAAGACCTACCGGGACTCCTGGCTCAAACTCCTGGACCCTGATGATCCCGGAGAGCTGGCGAATCTGCTTGATATGGTCAAAGGGGTCAAAGCCTACAGGACCGGTGAAGACAGGGATACCGATCACGTGGGGATCCGTCTGGCAGGGCTGCAGACCCTCATCATAGAGCTCAATGCCCCATCCCCCTATCTGCTGAATATCCTGTGTCACCATATATTCGTCCCCGTCCATCCGGCGAATCTGCTCAATCCGTCGATCCTCGGGCCTGAGACCTTTGTCAGCAGCGGAGCCTTCCGGGTGGCACAGACCGACGATGATGAGATCTATCTGGAAAAGAACCCCTACTACTGGGACTTCGACAATGTCGAACTTGATCATATTCGCATCGAACTGCGCACGAGCTCGATGCAGCTGTTATCTGAGTTCTCTTCAGGACTGGTTCACTGGTCAGAGGCTTACCTTCCGGTATCCATGATCATGGACGATGATGCGATCAAAGCGTTCCCTGAATACTCCACGAGCTTCTTCTACTTCTCCGCCACCTCCGGACCCTATGCGGATCCTGAAGTGCGCAGGGCTCTCGCCCTGCTCATCCCCTGGGATGAGGTCAGAGATGTCTCTGCATCGATCTACAAGACCGATACACTCGTACCTCAGGATGCCAAATACCATGGGAACACGGGCTTCTCCGACAGGGACCGCCGAGAGGCTCTCAGGATCCTGAAGAAGGCCGGGTATCCGAACGGAGAGGGTCTGCCGACCATGCAGATCGCCATCTACCCCAATGCACGGCTGGAACAGATGACAGACATCATCACCGACGTCTGGAGCGAAGAGCTGCAGATGACCATCATCATCGATGTCGTCCCCTTCTCCCTCTACATCAGCAATCCCGAGTCATCTCCCTACTCCATGGCTTATATCACCTGGATCGGCGACTTCTATGACCCCTACAGCTTCCTCAGTCTCTGGAGTTCAGACAGCGCGTTCAACCCGAGCAGGTACCACGATCCGGCCTATGATGCACTGATCGAGGGATCACTGCTCAAGACGACTGACCAGGAGCGCTTCTCCCTGCTCAGGCAGGCAGAGCAGCTGCTGCTCGATACCGCGGTGGTCATACCGATCGCTCACGGGGTGTCGGTCAATTTCGTAGACAGCAAGGTCCTGAATGGGTGGTATCCCAATCTTCTGAATATCCACCCGTTCAAGTATATGAGTCTTACCTACGGTTCATCGAACCAGAAGACCCTGTAGCTCAGATCCCCTGTTCCTGATCACCGACTGCAGCCCTCCCATACAGATCATTGAGTTCATGGAACCGATCTGCGACTGCATGATCGGCCTGCCCTTCATGCAGCCTCCAACTCCAGTTCCTCGGTCCTGCAGTCGCAGGGGTGTTCATCCTGCTCTCGGTATCCAGCTCCAGAAGATCCTGCATCGGGATGATGACGTACCGTGCACAGGAACTCATGAGCATGCGGATCATGGACCAGACGATATCATCATCAGAACTCGCAAGATATCGCCGTACGAGGTCTTTATAGCTGTCAGGAAGAGCCTTATACCACCCGGCAGTCGTATCATTATCATGAGTCCCGGTGTAGGCGACACAGTTGTACTGATAGTTATGGGGTAGGAAGTCATTGTTCGGATCGAGCCTTCCGGGTCCCAGGTAGTCGAAGGAGAACTGGAAGATCTTCATACCAGGCAAGCCATGGCCATCCCTCAGGGCCTCGACATCCGGGGTGACGACTCCCAGGTCTTCAGCTATGATCGGAATATCCCCTCGATGGGCCCCGATCGCCGCAAGCAGCTTAGCCCCGGAAGCAGGTACCCACTTCCCGTTCACGGCCGTCTTCTCTCCTGCAGGGACTTCCCAGCAGGCGGCGAAGCCCCGGAAATGATCGATCCGTATGATATCAGTCAGCCTCAGTGCCGCATCGACCCGCTTGAGCCACCAGGCGAAGCCTTCCTGTTCGTTAGCCTCCCAGTCATAGACCGGGGTTCCCCACAGCTGCCCGGTCTCACTGAAGAAATCAGGGGGTACTCCGGAGATGAAGGAGAAGGCATTGGTATCATCAGTCTTGAACAGATGCAGGTTCGCCCAGGTGTCAACACTGTCAGATGCTGCGAAGATGGGAATATCACCGATCAGCTTGACCCCCCGTTCATTGACATAGGAACGCAAAGCATCCCACTGTGTGAAGAAGAAGTACTGCAGGACCTTCCAGAGCATGATCTGATGCGCCTTCTGAGCACTCCATCGCGCCATCGCCTCAGGTTCTCTGTATCCGATGTCCCTGTCCCAGATACTGTACCAGCGTGAATCCTGATAGTGTTCATAGACAGCCATGAAGAGTGCATAGTCATCGAGCCAGAATGCTTCAGATGCACAGAAGTCGGTGAACTCATCACCTGATGGATCTGTGTGCTGCGCAAGGAAGTTCTCTGCTGCCTGCTTGAGCAGATGCATCTTCCACTCCTGCACCGATCCGTAGTCGATGCGACCCCGATCGAACACGGGATGCTGATCGATCAGCCTTCGCGGCAGATAGCCCTGATCTGACAGACCTGAGAGGTCGATCAGCATCTCGTTCCCCGCGAACGAGGACCGTGCTGAATAGGGGGAGTTCCCATATCCGGTAGGACCGAGAGGCAGGACCTGCCACAGGCTTGCGCCGCTTCGTACGAGGAAGTCTGCGAAGGCGTAGGCCTCACTCCCCAGATCACCTATCCCGCAGGGATTAGGCAGTGATGTCGGATGGAATAGTATTCCAGAAAGTCGTTCTCTTTTCATAACTATGCAGTATACGATAATCCTTACCCTTTGACTATACTCCGAATTTTGAGTATAGTAGAGATATGAATTCTGCAGAAATGAAAACAACGTCTGTCAGTGACAGGCAGTTCGCCATAGGCGAACATGTGGTGTATCCTTTGCAAGGTGTCGGTCTGATCAAAGAGATCCAGAGCAAGAGCTTTAAAGGCAAAGAGATCCTCTATTATATCATCTACCTCGACATCTCTGATATGACAGTCATGATACCTGTTCACAAGTCAGAGGAACTGGGCATACGAGCGATCGTGAAACCCAAAGAGGCGAAATCAGCACTTGCATCCATTTCCAGCATCTATGAACCGGTGACCATCGACTGGAAGATGCGCTATCAGATGAATCTGGACCTCCTGAAAGAGGGGACGGCAACATCCATCGCTACGGTCGTGCAGACGCTCTATCATCGAAGTAAGATCAAAGAACTTCCCGTGCAGGAACGCAAACTGTTCGACAGTGCCCTGAAGATACTCATCGATGAGATCTCCTTCTCTCTGGATAAGCCAAAGAAAGAAGTGGAGCAGATGATCTTCATGAAACTGGAAGCAGATTAGTGTCACAGGCGATGAAAGCGGCAGCAGTACTGACAGCTGCCGGGCTCAGCAGCAGATTCAACGCATCACACCATACACAGAAGAAAGAGCTCATCATAGTGGAAGGAAAGAGTGTGCTCCAGCGCACCATCGATGCGTTCACTGCGATACCGGAGATCGGCATCATCGTCATAACCTATCCTTCATCATACGCAGATGAGTTCCGGGAACTGCTAGCTGTACAGCCTTCGGACATACCGATCATTCTGGTCGAGGGCGGAGATACAAGACAGCATTCGGTGAGAAACGGCATAGAGGCCCTCTCTTCGTTCAATCCTGAGATCGTCATGATCCACGACGGGGCACGTCCCTGGGTGACCACTGAGCTCATACGAGCGACCTACGAGCAGGCCCTCATCCACGGTGGTTCGGCACCTGGACTCTTCTCCCGCTATGCACTCAAAAGTATCGATACCGATGGATTCATCAGCACACATCATGAACGCGATCATATCATAGAGATCCAGACACCGCAGACCTTCCGCTACCCGGAGATCAGGAAGGCCCACCATCTGGCCTCACATATCGAACGGACCTATCATGACGACACGGAGATCTTCAGCGACTGGGGCGGGAACATCCGCATCATCCCCGGAGATCCGAAGAATATCAAGATCACCTATCTCCAGGATCTGGAGTAGCATAGCCATGAGGATCGGCATAGGGTGGGACTCCCATCGACTCACTGCACAGCGCCCGCTCCTGCTTGGAGGGATACAGGTACCCGCCCCCTTCGGTGAAGACGGCCACTCGGATGGGGATGTCCTGCTTCACGCTATCATAGATGCCCTGCTCGGAGCAGCAGCGCTTGGTGATATCGGGACCCACTTCCCGCCCTCTGACCAGAGGTGGAAGGATGCATGCAGCAGCGAACTGCTTACGGCCGTATGCCGCCTGATCAACGCAGAGGGACTGAGCGTACATTCGATCGATTCGACGATCATCCTGCAGAGACCACGACTTGCCCCCCACATCGAACAGATCCGCAGTTCTCTTGCACAGCTGCTGCATATCGACCTCTCCTACGTCTCGGTGAAGGCAAAGACCGCAGAGGGACTGGGACCGGTGGGTGAAGGCCTGAGCATCGAAGCTCAGGCAGTGGTATTGCTGCACGAAGAGACCCCCGACATCTGGCTCTGATCGCTACTCACGATCATACTACCACCTCCTGCATGTGCATATCCCATCTCGGCTGCGGCACGGTTTCCCCGAGCCGTGAGCCCTGAACCAAAAGAGAAGAGGTCCTTCAACGCTCAGGCTGAAAGACCTCTTCTCTATCGATTCTATCTATTGGACAAGCAGTCGTCATGCGGACTGCCCGGTATCAGTTCTCTTCTGAGATCAGCATGGTCTTTGGATCGAGTTTCAGGGCAAGTCTGGTGGGATTGGTGTTCCCATGATCCTTCACGACGGTCATGACCACCTCTTCACCCTGGTAGCGAAGTCCGATGAGGACATCCACCGTATCAACGATGGGAGCAAGGGTCGAGGGGATACCGTACTGATCGAAATCGACATCTTCCAGGACCGGTGATACACTGAACCAGATCTCCAGATCCATCTCGTTCGCGAACGCCTTGATCTTCGAGACTTCTGCAGGATCGACTGTCGTCATCTGATACCCGTCAAAGAAGATCGCATCGGCCTTGAATCCGCCATCGACGATCATCGTCTTCAGGCTGCGGACGATCTGTTCGACGCTCACATTCTCCTGATTGAAGTTCATGATCACACGATTCTTCGTGATCTCATCGTGCACCTGCATCGCATCAGCAAGTTCTCTTTTTGAAGTGATCTCCTTGAAGATATCCTCATACCAGGCGATCACGTGATTGACATTCTGTGAGAAGGAGATATGGATGACATGTTCATCTCGAAACAGCTTATCAGTAGCCATATGAACCAGACACGCTGTCTTCCCGATGCCATGACGAGATGCGATGACCCCCAGGTTCCCGTTGCCGAGCCCTCCATGAATCGAGTTCTCAAATATCCGTAAAGGGCTTCTCTTGTTCAGTTCTTCTCTGACCATGTTTGTATCCTCCGGCTTTAACGTCTGTCCCATTGTATCATATATATGACAGCAACAAAAACAGAAATAAAGCAGAAGCCTCGGTAATCCCGAGGCTTCTCTATGTGTGTTAAGTGTTATTTCTTACCTGATTCTTTTCGTCGTCTCTCTTCATACTCTTTCTTCAGCTCTTCAGAGACTGACTGAGGGACTTTACCGTATTTTTCGACTTCCATCGTGTATTCGGCTTTCCCCTGAGTCAGGGATCGCAGTACGGTAGAATATCCGAACATCTCACTGAGTGGTACTTCGGCTTCGACCGTACAGAATGCACCATCCTCAGCAGAGCTGATGATGATACCTCGTCTCTGGTTGATACTCGCGAAGATGTTCCCCTGGAACTCTGTCGGTCCCTCGACATTGACCTTCATGATCGGTTCGAGGATGATCGGCTTGGCACGGGGGTAGGCATCTCTGAAGGCTCCGAGAGATGCGGTCTGGAAGGCCTGGTCTGATGAGTCGACCGCGTGGTACTGACCGTCATTGATGATCGCACGTACATTGACGATCGGGAATCCGATGAGAGTCCCCTTGACCATGGCAGACTGGAAGCCCTTGTCACAGGAGGGGATATATTCATTGGGAATGGATCCACCCTTGATCTTGTTGACGAACTCATAGTTCTGCTCTTCACATGGCTCGATCAGACCGGCAACACGTCCGTACTGACCGGATCCACCTGTCTGCTTCTTGTGGGTATAGTTGAACTCAGCAGCCTTGCTGATGGTCTCACGGTATGCGACCTGCGGCTGACCGGTGATCACTTCCGCTTTGTATTCTCGTTTCATACGTTCGATATAGACCTCAAGGTGCAGCTCTCCCATACCCTGAACGATCGTCTGATTCGATTCCGGGTCAACATAGGTCCTGAAGGTCGGATCCTCTTTGGTGAATCGGTTCAGTGCCTTAGCCATGTTATCTGCTGACTTCTTATCCACAGGGTCGATAGCCAGAGTGATGACCGGGTTCGGGACGAACATACTGGTCATGGAATAGTTCAGGTCAGGATGACAGAAGGTGTCACCGGAAGCACATTCGACACCGAACAGCGCTGCGATATCACCGCTGCCCGCCTCTGTGATGTCTTCCATATGGTCTGCATGCATCTTGATCAGACGGCCGACCTTGAACTTCTTTCGTGATCTGGTGTTGTAGAGCTCATCACCCTTCTTGATCCTTCCCTGATAGACCCTGATGTAGGTCAGCTGACCGTACTGGCCATCCTCAAGCTTGAATGCCAGAGAGACGGTCTTCATCGAATCATCAGAGATCACTTCGACCTCAGCCTCTTCATTATCAAGGTCAAGAGCGACGTTTCTGACTTCGGTCGGGTTCGGAAGATATTTGATCACGGCATTGAGCAGGGACTGGATACCCTTGTTCTTATATGCTGATCCGATATAGACGGGGGTAAGGTCAAGAGAGAGCGTACCGAGTCTGACTGCTTCATGGATCATCTCTTCAGTCACAGCCTCTTCGAGCATCGCTTCCATCAGGTCATCAGAGAAGAGGGAGAGTGCATCGAGCATGATCTCTCTTCGTTCTGCAGCCTTCTGTTCCAGCTCTGCAGGGATCTCCCCGAACCTCACGTCATCACCCTGAGGTCCGTCGAAGTAGACAGCCTGCATGGTGATCAGGTCGACGACACCTTCGAATCGGTCTTCCAGACCGATCGGGATCTGCATCATCACAGCGTTATGACCGAGCTTCTTGATCAGCTGATCGGTCACTTTATAGGGGTTGGCCCCGGTTCGGTCACATTTGTTGATGAATGCCACACGGGGAACATTATATCGTTTCATCTGACGGTCGACCGTGATCGACTGAGACTGTACACCACCGACGGAACAGAGCACCAGTACGGCACCGTCAAGCACTCGCAGGGATCGCTCTACTTCGATCGTGAAGTCAACGTGTCCGGGAGTATCGATGATGTTGATATCGTTACCTTTCCATGTCACGTTCGTCGCTGCTGAAGCGATGGTGATCCCTCGCTCCTTCTCCAACTCCATGGAATCCATGGTAGCCCCGACGCCGTCTTTTCCACGTACCTCATGAATAGAATGGATTCTGTTGCAATAGTACAGAATACGTTCGGTCAGGGTAGTCTTACCAGAGTCGATATGCGCACTGATACCGATGTTTCTCATATTAGCCAATTCTGCCATTTCTTTCCTCTCAATATATAGAATAATCTCATTTCTCTCATCACATTGGATCCAGGCCGGAAAGCACATCAACAGGGTCAGCTTATTTTGAGGTTATTCCTATGATCAACTCAAGATAAGAACAAGTCCGGCAGGGTTCAATCCTGTACAAAAAGTACCAAAATTCAGAGGTTACTACTCTATTTTTATACTTTTGACACCACAGGGTATCGGGAAAGGAGTGTAGTACAGTTCCTCTTTTTTTTCAATCCCTTTTATATTAAATATTTGCGTTTTTTCTTACTGCAGGAGTAATTATCACAGCAGACAGAGAACCGGCAGCGTAACCGTGTCTGTCACACTGCAATAGGGATGCCGCATCACGGTACTGATGGGTCAGCTGCAGGGAAATACGGTCGTCCCTGTCCTCCCTGTCTGTACGAACGATCGAGCCGATGGTATGATGAGATACAGACCACTCACACAAGGAGCCCTCCATGGCAACTATCTTCACCAGGATCATCAACGGAGAGATCCCTTCGGTCTCTCTGCATGAGGACGACCGTTCCTTCGTGATCCTTGACATCTCACCGATCAACAAAGGACATGCTCTGGTGATCTCAAAACATGAGTATGAGACGATCCTTGACTGCCCGGAGGCTGAACTGGCCTATCTCATGAGTATAGCTCGAAAGACGGCATCGAGGATGAAAGAGGTCCTCAAGTGCGACGGGTTCAACATCATGATCAACAATGGCCCGGCTTCAGGTCAGGAGGTCCCGCACCTCCATATACACATCATCCCGAGGTATACCGGTGACGGGAAGACCCCCCGACTGCTCAAGGATGCCTATGAGGGGACAGAGGAGATGATCCTTCTGGGTGAGCGGCTGAGCTTCTGATCAGGACTCGCACCGACAGAGGATCATCGTCGACTCCTTCGGCGCCAGCATCACCTTCAGCAGCTGATCGGTTATCGAAAGCTCCACCTCATCAAGCAGTCCGACACCGGAGACGGCTCCCAGGAGCGCTACCGGGATCTGATGCTCATGCGCATAGTCCTTTCTGTTCACGATGGTGATGATCGCCTGATCCTCCAGGAACCTGGCACACACATAGACATCCTGTACAGCGAACAGGGTCCTGAACGCCCCGTACGCGAAGATCCTGCGGTAGTAGTGTCTGAGCTCCCCGAGCCTGCTGTAGAGGGTGAAGAACTCCATATCCCACTTCGAACGGTCCCATTCCATGGCATAGCGGGAACCTTCCACACTCATGGCATGCCCATCCAGACCGATCTCATCCCCATAGAAGTAGGATACCGCCCCGGGGAGGGTGAACAGCAGATAGAGCGCCCCGCAGTAGCACTGCCAGTCCATGATCGCTGCATGATGGTGGAGCCTCGGGGTATCATGGGAATCGATCAGATTGAACTGCAGAAACTGCAGCTGGTTGGGCAGGTGTGTCAGATGCTGCTCGATCGCCGTCTGCAGATCCTCTGCGCTGAGCTTCCTGCCGGTAACGGGATCATGCCCCCAGTTCTGCATGAGGAACCGGTCGAGTTCCCCCAGCCAGCCTCTGATCGGCCGGCCGGAACCGAAGTAGTTCATGGCACTGTCCCATTGATCACCCTGAAGATACTCCAGAGGGTCCTCCCAGTGCTCACCGATGATGTAGGCCGAGGGGGAGGTCTTCTTCACCGCTTTGCGCACGCTCTTCCAGATGGCATGGCAGAACTGATCGGGACCTCTTCGCCCCACCTGATTGGCTACATCGAATCGCCACCCATCGATCGAATAGGGAGGCTCGAGGTAGTGCCTGATCAGAGAATCGGGGTCCTGCCATATCCTCCTGCACAGCTGCTCGGAATTGAAGTTCAGCTGCGGCAGGGTCGGGATGTCGAACCAGTAGACGAAACTCCCGTCAGAGAGCCGGTAGTAGTACTCCGCCTCCGGGGATTCCGGCTCATGGAGTGCCTTCTGGAACCACTGGTGCTCGATACCGGTATGGTTGATCGACACATCGATCACCGCATGCATCTGAGCCGCATGCAGCTTATCCATCAGGGAAGCGAACGCCTCATCGCCGCCGAGATGTTCATCCACATGGAAGTAGTCGGTACAGTCGTACCGGTGATTGGTCTTCGCACAGAAGATCGGGTTGATATACAGGGCATCGATATGGAGCTCCTGAAAGTATGGTATGGACTGCTCGATGCCGGCAAGATCCCCATTATAGAAATCTATGCATCGCCCCTCTTCATACTCAGGAGGTGCCTCTCCCCAGGGGGTGACACTGGTCATCACCCCATCGAACTGGTACTCGCCCTCTGCTACCCCGATTGAGGGGTCCCCATTGCGAAAGCGGTCAGGGAAGATCTGGTAGAAGACGGCTCCCGGGACCCACTGCGGGTTCCGGAACGCACTGATGATCACGAAATCGTGCTCCTCGGTGGGGGGGACCTGCTGCAGACCCCTGCAGGTATGGTAGTAGTACCCATCGTCAGCAGTCTCGATCTCGAACCAGTAGAGCAGCCGGTTCCTGTCCATCTCGACATCCGCACGGTAGTAGTCGAAGACTCCTTTGCGTATTGGCGTATCCATCGCGATGCGAAAGCTGACACCGTCACTGATCCCCCTGATGAATACCTGCCGTACCGGGGCATGGGGAGAGATGCGGATGGAGATCGTGATCTCCTCACAGGGGGCAGGATAGGGATTGGAGACGAAGTCGGTATTGACCTCAGAACATACGGTCAGGGTCCAGTCGATCAGCTTCTTTGACATAGGGAACCTCTTTTGATGATGCTGTAGGGTACAGTCACGCGTGACTGCTCGAGGGGAGCCTCTGCGATCAGCTGCAGGAGCATCTGTGCTGCGACCAGGCCTTTCATCCGTCCCGGCTGCCGGACCGTCGTGATCCCCGGCGCCACGGCAGAGGCCATGTCTATATCATCGTGTCCGACCAGTGAGATCTCATCGGGCACCTGTATCCCCAGCTTCAGCAGTTCCAACTGGCAGCCGATCGCCATGATGTCACTCATGCAGACGACAACCGTCGGGCGGCAGGACTCTTTCATGATCACATGCGCTGCGGCTGCACCGCCGGCAAGGGAACACTCCTGTTCATAGATGGAGAGATCAGGACTGTCGAACGGTACCCCCTCCTCCTGCAATGCCCGGAGATAGCCCTGCATCCGCAGCTCGATGACACTGCGGTCATAGGACTTCGGAGGCTCCCCCTCTCCCGCGATGGAGACCACGGCGATCGTCCTGTGCCCGAACGAGAGGACCAGCTTCATGATATCATAGGCGGCCTGTTCATCCGAGCTGTTCACGCAGGGCATCATATCGGAGGGGATCCCGTCGATGGTGACGAAGGGGATCCTGCGCTGCTCCATCACCTCGACGGCACGCATCTCCGCATGCATCCCCAGAGTGATCAGACCATCGACAGCTGCCCGTCTGACTGCTTCCGAGAGGCTCTCTTCGATCGGAGGGATCAGTGATATGGTATAGGTGTCATCATGGCAGGCCATGCCGAGACCCTGAATGATATGTACGATATAGGGATTCTGCAGTGCGGTATCCACCTGCTGCGGAAGCAGCAGACCGATAGCCTGATGGCGCTGGAGCGACAGATGACGGGCTGTGGGACTCGGTACATAGCCGATCTTCTTCGCGGTCTCGGTGATGATCCCGAAGGCCTTCGCCGAGATCCTCCCGGGATCATTGAACGCAAAGGATACCGCGGTCTTGGAATACCCGGCCGCCTGTGCCAGATCCGATATCGTCACTCTGCGATCTCTCTTATGTGCTTTCGCCATGGTGTTCTCTCCTAAACCGGTTTACATACTACACCACCATCCCCCCTGCAGACAAGTTTCAGTCCCTGAGAATCCATGAACTCGATTGCAAATCTCCACGTGAGGTTATATACTTCAGGTATGGCACAATGTTTTTTCTGCGGGGCAGAGATCCCTGCAAAGACGAAGATCTACCGAAACACCCTCTGCGACCACTGCGGGAATCCGCTGAAGATCTGCAGGAACTGTACGTTCTATGATTCAGGTGCTCCACATGAATGTCTTGAACATATCAGCGAACCGGTGAGGGACAAGGAAGCGGCCAACTTCTGTGAGTTCTTCGTACTCGACCCCTATGCCGGCAGCGGGAAACACGTCCCGCAGGATCATACGAAGGCTAAAGATGATTTCAACAGCCTCTTCTCCGACTGATCATCAAGGAGTTCCCATGAACCGGATACGTACCGCTTCTCTGCTGCTGCTGATCGTACTGCTGAGCTCATGCACCACCACCGCCCCCGGCAGGACCGACTTCGTCATCGACAACTCACGGGTCAAGCATGCAGCCGTGGACCCGCTCGACCTCACCGTCCTGGTACTCAACGAAGTCCGGCAGGCCCCTGCTGAATCACTGCTTGAGTTCATTGATGCACAGGCACCGTCGATCCTGATCTATACCGGTTCTCCCGAGACCATCGCGGCACTCAGAGCCGATCTCCAGATGAACATGGCGATCATCACCCCGGAACGCCTGATCGCAGCGCGCTATCCTCTGGGTAAGCGCAGCCCCGAGGGGGCTGAGCTCATGATCTCCGAGGATATCGTGCTGTATGCTGATCTCTCCGGACCGACTGCACTCCTGCGCCTGGACGGCGCTGGAGCTCCCGAAGGCTGTGTCCCGGTCGATGTCGGGGAACAGACGCATGCCCCGGGGTATGCCCCCGAAGTCTCACTCCGTTCCTGCGGGCTGCTGCCGCTCAGGACGACCGACATCCGCACTGCGTATGCCGGTCATCTGGGAGTGTTCGCTGCATTCGCGATCCCGCTGGAGGACCGCTAGTACCGGTTCGAACTCAGAGGGCCATCACCAGGTCAAGATCCATCTCACACATGACAGACGGCATCCCGATACCCCAGCTCTCAAGGACTGCAGGGTGGACTTCACCGAAGATCCCGACCCTCACACCGTCGATGATGATCTCACCGGCTCTTCCTTCGATGAATCTCGGATCCTGGACTTCACGCAGGCTGTACGCTCTGTTCAGATAGAACAGCAGTGCTGCAAGCTCGCTGTTGATCTCATTGAACCCGATGGCACTGTCTGATGAGAAGAACCCGAGGGCGTTCCGTGTCACGGTCCCGGAGTTGTCGGAAGGTTCGAGGAACGCGACCTTCCCCACTTCGAAGATACGATGAGGATACACGGCATTACCTGAGACACTCTCAGAATTCAGCAGAGAAGGCATGATCGATGCCCGCACATACTCATAGTTCTCAGTCATGGGGTTGGCTATCTGGATATATTCTGCACCGTCAACGTGCATCTTCTCGATATAGTCCTTTCGTGAACCGAGATAGTTGTACATCATCTCCTGGAACCCCAGGCCGATCATGATATCTTTCACCTTGCGGGCGAACAACTCTGCAGAGGTCAGCCGGCCTACCGTGTAATCACGGGGCATGACCGGTTCGAACCGGCCGAGGCCGTGTCCGATCATGACATCCTCGACGACGTCCACCGGATGGAGGAAGTCATTACGGTATTCGGGGATCGTCACAAAGAGCTTCTGCTCATCAGCGATCGCATAGATCCCCATCCGCCTGAGTGCTTCAAGTGACTGATCAGCACTCAACTCCTCTCCGAGCAGGCTGTTGACGTAGGAGAGATCCGCACTGACGGGCTCCTGAAAATAATAGGGACAGACGATCTCCCTGCCGAACTCGGTCTCATACGGATAGACCACCTTCACAGGGAGGATGGTGAACCCCTGGTCGGCAAGGTCACAGGATACGATTGATGCAGCAAGGATCAGGTCCTTGAGCACCGTCCCGGTGAGTTCGATGAACAGCTGCTCATCTCCGATCTGTACCGCACCGATCTCAGCACTGTTGATGACCGGTGGAAAACTCAGCACCTGGCCGTTCGCATCCTGCAGAAAGGGGAATCGTGGAAGATCGGCTACGATATGGCCGAACTCCTGTCCCTTGGGGTGGTCCTTGAGAATCTGCCTGAGTGTCATGGGAAGGTCCATCTGCAGCGGGATGAACGAGGTCGTATCGGGATCGACAGCAGCATACTGCACAGGATAGGTGATCAGGTCACTGCGGTAGACCCCCATCGCTATCGATCTTCTCTTCCTGCCGAAGTTCCAGCAGAGTTTCTCCTGGGTCTGGATCAGATCCTTGAGAGACGCCTCATCGACCGCTTTACCGCTCACAGCGAATGCGACGATGTACGGTCTGATCCCCGTGGTGCTCTGGTCGACTTCCACCACCCGATCTTCACACTCGAACTGTTCGAGGTCTGTGGAGAAGAAGTCGTAGAAGGGGGCCTGCGCTCCCTGATTCACACGCAGCTGCCGTGCAAGGCCGGCTGCTGACCACAGGTCAGGTCGGTTCGTGTCATTGAGTTCGATCTTCAGGATCCCCTGCTCATCGTCCCGTCCGTCAAGCTCAGCTTTCGCAGCAGGAAGGATCTCTTCAAGCTGATCATCAGTATAGGTGTCTCCCAGCAGTTCGAAGAATCTGCCGGTATGTACTTCAATCTTAGGCATGCTATTTCCCTCTCCTCGTTCGAACACTTTCAATGTCGGGGGTGAACAGTTCCCGAAGATCATTGAGTCCCAGATGCATGAGTGCCATGCGATCTATTCCCAGTCCCCATGCGAGCACTGGCACATCGATCCCCATCGCCTTGGTCACTTCCGGCCGGAAGATCCCGCTTCCGCCAAGCTCGAACCAGCCAAGGATCGGATGCTTGATATGCACCTCGATCGACGGTTCGGTAAAGGGGAAGTACCCCGGAACATATTTGACCTCTTCAGCACCTGCCACCTCTTCGGCGAACATCTTCAGCAGTCCCAGGAGTGTCTTCAGATTCACATCTTCTCCCAGTACGATACCCTCAGTCTGATAGAAATCAGCACCATGGGTGGCATCCACCTGATCATACCTGAAGCATCGTGCGACCCCGAAGTATTTCCCGGGGATCTTCGCCTTCGGGAGGGTCTTGGCAGAGAGCACAGTCCCCTGGCTTCTCATGACCTGCCTTCGGGTGAACTCATGGTCGAACTCATATCCCCAGCCGCGACTGCCGGTCGTCCATCCATTCTCATGGACGGCCGCCACCTGATCGAGGTACGGCTGTTCGATCTCTCGTGCATGCGATGCATTGTTCACATAATAGACATCATGGATATCTCTTGCGCTGTGGAACTGGGGCATGAACAGGGCGTCTCCGTTCCAGAACTCCGTCTCGACCAGCGGTCCATCGAACTCTTCGAAACCCAGCGTGGTCAGCTTGTCCTTCACCCACTGCAGGTACTCCCCGTAGGGGTTCCTCCGTCCGAGCAGCACCCTGCCCGGAGGGGATGCGACCGAGTAGCTTCTGAACGATTTATCCTTCCAGCTGCCGCCGGCAAGCATGGCAGGGGTCAGCGCACCGAGCTCATCACCGGTGACCCCGGCAGCCTCGAGCTGACCCTGTACAGCTGCTCCCGCCGCTGTGAGGGCATAGACCACCTCTTCACGTTCAACGATCTTGAACGGGACCATCGATGCCCCTCGCTTCTTGCTGATCGAGCCGATGACCCGCTGCTCATCCTCATCGAGGTCCGTCTCACACAGCGAATGCTCTTGTGCCCGAAGGATCAGCTGCTTGATCACCTGATAGGTATCAGGAAGCGCATCACTCTTGAGTATCGCCTTCTTCTGCTCATCCATGCCGAACACTCCGGCTTTTGAGAGCTCACCGAAGGCTGATCCGATGTCCCGCTGCTCAAGGTTCAGCGCTTTGGCCATCTCAGGCAGTGAGTGCGCCACATGCTCTTTGAGCAGATTGAACATCCGTTCACCGGGCAGCCCCACTTCAGCCTGCATATGTCCGAGCTCTGTGAGCTCGTAATAGACTCTGGTCTCTCTTCTGGTCTCTTCGAGCAGCCCCTTGCCCATCAGCCAGCTGAAAGCCTGGTTGCACTGCCCGAGCTTGTAGTCAAGTTCATCGATCATGCGTTCTGCCGTGATCTGCTCGCCCCTGGTCACATGTCTGAGTATGCGAATCTCCAGCGGATGAAGACTCTTCACATCAATATCCATTTATACTGTATCTCCTGTTTGAGGTATGTACACGATTGTCCGACTATTCTATAGATTCGTGTAAAAATATTAAAGTCCTTTCATAGAGGTAGTAAGCAATTATTCAGCTTGATCACCAAAGGGACTGATCGGTGAACCTGTGAAACATGAGACAAACTGCCGTCATGCGGCTCCCTGCCTCTATATTTATATCATAAAAAAGGTTATACTCATATGATCTATTATGATCATCAGCTGTGAACAGGCATTCAGACCTCATCACAGCTATCCATATGACACAAGGAGGGTTATTCATGGAACAAGGACATGCTGATTTTTCCCATAGAGTGATCAGCCTGATCAAGCTGATCCCCGAGGGCACCGTAGCCACCTACGGCCAGATCGCAGCGCAGGCAGGAGCCCCGAGAGGTGCCAGGCAGGTCGTTCGGATCCTGCACTCCTGCTCACATACCAAGGACCTTCCCTGGCACCGGGTCATCAACCGTCAGGGTATGATCTCCCTGCCGCATGGCGAGGGATTCGAAGAACAGTACTCGATGCTCAACTCAGAGGGCGTCATGGTCGAACAGAACGGCCATGTCAGTCTTGCCATCTATCAGTTCTCATTCAGGGATGTGATGACGCTCTCCGGTAATGTCTTTGTAGAAAATACATAACAGCTGCCTCATCACTGTTGTAGCATTGTTACACAATGCAACACTATCCACATTTTTCATGATTATCTCACACAATCCCCTTCTTTGTGTTGCACAACAACAACAGAATCGGTATAACAGCTGTATACATATCGCAGTATCTTCACAGGAAGTACACGATAAAAGAGAATTCAAGAGGTTTGCATTTGGACCGCTCGAACTCACAGAGAGACAGCTTATCGACGTGTTGGATGATTCCCCATACCATATGGGGTGAACTGCATGCGAATACACACCATACCGTGTATCGATACATGCAGCAGTGCAATGCGCCTGCATGATGATACTGAAGACCCCGGATACCATTCCGGGGTCTTTTTGTTTCCTCATGACTGCTGAGACCCCCTGCAGAGCGAGCTGGTACCCGACAGACCAGTATAAAGGGAGACCTGCATGTCACACACACGTAATCCCCGATTCGATCTGAAAGAGCTGCCTGATGATCAGATCAAGGAACTCCTGAACAGTCATCAGATCGGTTTGACAGTCGCTGAAGCCAGGAAGCTGCAGTTTGAGATCCTGGGTAGAGCACCGACACTGACCGAACTGATCCTGTTCGGTATCGAAGGATCAGAGCACTGCTCCTACAAGAGCAGCAGACCGTATCTGAAGCTCTTCACTACCGAAGGACCTGATGTGATCCTCGGCGCGAAGGAGGATGCCGGGGTCATACGGGTCGCAACAGACCAGCAGGGAACAGGCTATGCCATCGTCATGAGCCATGAGTCACATAACCATCCCAGTCAGCTGGTCCCGTATGAGGGGGCTGCCACAGGGGTCGGAGGAAATGTCAGAGATGTCTGCTGCATGGGTGCACAGGTCATCGCACAGGCCGACGACCTGCGCTTCGGCTCCGTCGATATCCCGAAAAACAAATGGATCTACGAGGGAGTGGTATCGGGGATCGCAGGATACGGGAATCCCATCGGAGTACCGAGCATCGCAGGAGGGCTTCAGTTCGACAAAGGCTATGATGACAACTGTCTGGTCACCGTCGTCTCCCTCGGGGTGGTGGCAGAGGACGCCATCATCCACTCCTATGCACCGAAGCATGCGGCCGGACACGATCTGATCCTCGTCGGCAAGCCGACTGACAACAGCGGGTTCGGTGGAGCCAGTTTCGCCAGCTTCGAGCTCGAAGCGGACAAACAGGAACAGAACAAGGGAGCGGTACAGGAACCGAACGCCTTTCTCGGCCGTCATATGATCAAAGCCTCCAACGAGCTGTTCAAACGGCTCAAAGCCATCGATGCCATCGATCGCGTAGGCTTCAAGGACCTCGGAGCCGGAGGGATCGCCTGTGCCAGTGTCGAGCTGGTGGAAGCCTCCGGGTACGGGGCTGTGGTACAGGTAGAGGACATCCATACTGCAGAAGGGGAGTTCCCCTCCCACGTGATCCTCTGTGCAGAGACACAGGAGCGCTACATGTGGGTATCACCTCCTGATCTGACGCCGATGATCCTCGAGCACTACAATACCGAATATGCCCTTCCTCTGATCTCCAAAGGCGCTGCTGCAAGAGTCATCGGCAAGGTCACTGATGCAGAAGACTATATCGTCACCTATCGGGGGGAAGAACTCGTGCACGCCCCTGCCGCTGAAGTGACCAGAGGGTTCCTCTACGACCGGGAAGTCGGAGAGCTGCCGGAACCGATCGCATCGACCGTGTTCGAGGAACCCGAAGATCTGAATGAGATCCTCAGGCGACTGCTCGGACATGAGAACATCGCATCACGGCATCCGCTGTATGAACAGTATGACAAGCAGGTGCAGGGCCGCACAGCCCTCGAGGCAGGGGCAGGTGATGCAGGAGTGATCACTCCCTTCAACGACATGACCTACCCCGAAGAACTCAGGAAGATCGCTGTCACCCTCACCACCGACCAGAACCCCAGACAGAATGCCATCGACCCCTATCAGGGAGCGGTGAATGCAGTCGTGGAGGCCTTCTGCAATACCACTGCCGTCGGAGCCCGGGCGATCGCCCTCTCTGACTGCCTGTGCTACGGGAATCCGGAAAAACCTGAACAGATGAGACTCTTCGTTGAAGGCTGCAAAGGTGTAGCAGATGCATCTGATACACTGGGAATCCCGGTAATCGCAGGGAACGTATCACTCTATAATGAGTCAGGCAACGGTTCGATCCCGCCCAGTCCGATGATAGCCGTACTCGGCAGGATCGAGGACGTGGACCACACGATCGAGCGGGATCTGCACGAGGCAGGGCTGGAACTGCTGCTCGTAGGCGACAGGGAAGCTGCCTGCGGAGGTTCGGTCTATCTGGAACTGCTCGATGAGCGGTCATCAGAGATCCCCGCACCGGATCTTCAGAAGCTGATGAAGATCTCAGAGGCGATCCGCACCTGTGCACAGCAGGGTCTGATCACCGCCTGTCATGACATCTCCGAAGGCGGGATCGCCGTGGCCCTGAGTGAGATGACCTTCTCACATCAGGTCGGTATCGAGGCTGTGATACCTGATGATACCCCGCTGCGAGATGACCTCTGGCTCTTCGGTGAATCCTTCGGGTTCATCATCGCCGTGAACGGAGCACAGGCAGCTGCCTGTAGAGCCGTCTTCACCGCAGCCGGTATCGACCCCGTCAGTCTGGGTCATACCACCGATCTGGACCAGATCAGCATAGGATCACGTATCCAGCTGACCGTGACCGAAGCAAAACACCTATGGACTCAGGGATTGAGAAGGAGATTATCATGAGTATCAGTTATAAAGCAGCGGGTGTCGACATCGACGCCGGGAACCTGACCGTCGAGCGGATCAAGGAGAGTGCCCTGTCGACCTTCACCCCGGCCGTCCTGACAGGCTTGGGCAGTTTCGGCTCCTTCTATGATCTCTCAGAGCTGCTCACAGCCTACACTCACCCGGTCATGATGCAGAGCATCGACGGGGTGGGTACGAAGATCATGCTGGCGAAGATGGCCGGAGACTACTCTACCATCGGCAGAGACCTCCTGAGCGCCTGCTGCAACGACATCATCGTCCACGGTGCGAATCCTGTCACCTTTCTCGACTATATCGCGAATGACCGGCTGGAACCTGAGGTGGTCGCAGAGATGGTCGCCGGCATGGCTGCCGGCTGCCGGGAGGCGGGAGTCTCTCTGGTAGGCGGGGAGACAGCAGAGATGCCCGGGACCTATCGTGACGGAGAACATGATCTGGTCGGTATCGTGACCGGCTTCGTCGAGAAGGACCGGATCATCAACGGCAGCGACGTGATCGCATCTGATGTGATCTTCGGGATCCCCTCGAGCGGGCTGCACACCAACGGCTACTCCCTTGCACGAAAAGTCCTCTTCGAACATGCTGGACTGTCCATCGATGACAGCCTGCCCGAAGTCTACGGAGACAGGAGCGGAAGGACCATCGGGGCACTGCTGCTTGAACCGCATACCAACTATGCCGGGGCGGTCCGGGACCTGCTCGCCTCAGGACTGCAGGTGAAGAGCATGTCTCACATCACAGGAGGGGGTCTGATCGAGAATGTCCCGAGGACACTCCCTGAACACCTCTCAGCGGTCATCGATCCCGAATCCTGGGACATCCCCCCCATCTTCTCCTATATCGCAGACCTCGGAGAGATCCCGCCGCTTGAGATGTTCCACGCATTCAACATGGGGATCGGGTACACGATCGTCGTCCCGCAGGAACAGGCGCAGCAGGCGCGATCGGTGATCACGACCTGCTTCGGACAGCAGGCTGTGAGACTCGGGGTGATAGCACCCGGAGACGGCAGGACCGTGATCACCGGTATCACCGGGGCAGGAGGTGCAGCATGATCATCGGCGTCATTCAATTTCCGGGAACCAACTGTGAACGGGAGACCTCAGAAGCCATCAGACGGGCCGGGATGCAGCCGGTCTCTCATCGATGGAACATGTCGATACAGCGCCTCAGTTCCTATGACGGGTTCGTGATCGCCGGGGGCTTCTCGTATGAGGACCGAAGCAGGTCAGGGATCATCGCCGCTCAGGACCCGATCATGGATGCGATCAAGATCGAGAGTGAGAAAGGGAAACCGGTCCTGGGGATCTGCAACGGAGCACAGATCCTGGTGGAGTCGGGAATGGTTCCGGGGATCGAGGGCTACCTGCCCGGTGCGGCACTGACGACGAACAGACGAGTCGAACAGGGAACCCTGCTCGGCACCGGTTTCTATAATGCTTGGATCACCATCTGCTTCGACGGTGCCCCCCCGGGGTGTGCCTTCACGTCTGCCATGCAGGAGGGGACGTGCCTGAGGATCCCGGCAGCACATGCTGAAGGGCGATTCCTCTTCTCCGACGATCTCCGCGACGAGATGCTCAAACGGAATATGATCCTCTTCTCCTATACCGACGAACAGGGCAGCAAAGACCCCGACTTCCCGGTAAACCCCAACGGATCGCTGTGCAACACTGCCGCGATCTGCAATGCATCCGGTACGGTCATGGCGATGATGCCCCATCCTGAGAGGACCCCTGCAGGAGATGCGATCTTCACCTCCATGAGGCAGTACATCGAACGGTGCGAAGCACGACCTGCTGAACCTGTCACCCTGCTCTCCAGTGACTACTATGCTCCCCGGGAACCACTGCAGCACTACAGAGCCCCTTCTGATGCACACGAACTGGTCATAGACCTGATCATCACCGACAATGAAGCCGTATCGGTGGAGAATGCGCTGAGGCAGAGAGGGATCGGGGTGTCTGTCAGCAGAAGGACCCACTGGGAGATCTCGATGGATGCAGCCCATACCGAACAGTCCATGGAACGCATCATCGAGAGCGGAGAACTCTTCAACAGCAACAAGGAGTTCATCACCACGACAGCGGCCCCCGGGGGATCACGGTCCCTGCTCGTTCGAGAACGGGATGACAGTATCGGGGAACACGCCGTGGATGCACTCACGAACTGGTTCGGGATCGATTCCATCACATCGATTCGCCACGGGGTCATCTGGACGATCACTCCAGATGACATGAGCACAGCCGACGAAGTCTATGCACTGGTGGAGCAGACCCATCTGCTCTCCAGTCCCATAGCCCACAGGAGTATGATCTATGAAGCCTGATGAGATCCGTTATAAGCAGATCATCGCAGACCATCTTGAGAGCTGCCTGACCGAGACCGACCTTGACCTGCCAGGAAAGAAACGGGGCAAGGTCCGCGACAGCTATACCCTTGATGACCGTATGGTCTTCGTCACCACCGACCGGCAGAGTGCCTTTGACCGTATCCTCGCCTCAGTCCCCTTCAAAGGTCAGGTCCTGAACCTGACCAGTGCCTGGTGGTTCGACAAGACCCGTCATATCGTGCCGAATCACAAACTGGCCGTCCCTGACCCGAACACGACCATCGGCACCCGATGTACTGTGTTCCCCATCGAGTTCGTCGTACGAGGCTACATCACCGGGACGACCGACACCTCCCTGTGGACACAGTACCGCAGCGGGGTTCGCAGCTACTGCGGTATCGACTTCCCCGAGGGGCTGGTGAAGAACCAGCAGCTCCCCGAACCGGTGATCACCCCCACCACCAAAGCCGATGATCATGACCGGCCCATCTCTCCGAAGGAGATCATCGAAGAGGGGTGGATGAGCAGGGAGGACTGGGAGACAGCCAGTGAGTATGCCATGGAACTCTTCGCCTTCGGTCAGAAGACCGCAGAGGAACATGGACTGATCCTTGTCGATACCAAGTATGAGATGGGCAGGGCTGCTGATGGCAGGATCCTGCTGATCGACGAGATCCATACCCCGGACTCCAGCCGGTACTGGCTCAAAGACTCCTTCAGCAGACGCCTGCAGGAAGGCCTTGAACCGGAGAACATCGACAAGGAGTTCCTGCGACTCTGGTTCAGAGAGCACTGCGATCCCTACCATGATGCAGTACTCCCGAAAGCACCGGATGAGCTGGTGATCGAACTCTCCTACCGCTATATCATGCTCTATGAGCTGATCACCGGGCAGAAGTTCGTCTTCCCTGAAGGACCCGGGATCGATCCCGCACAGCGCCTGGCAGAGAACCTCGCGAACCTGCGGGGTCGGGATGTCGAATAACACGAAACACAAGGAGTACAGAGGTATGAAGAAGATCGTGATCATCATGGGATCGGATTCAGACAGACCGCATGCAGACAGGATCATCGATGGTCTGCAGCGGGCTGAGGGCTATGACAAATCAAGCTATGCGATCGATGTCTATACGGCATCGGCCCATAAGGAACCCCTGAAAGTCATGGGTATCCTCGATGCGCACAAAGACGAGAAAGCCCTGGTCTATATCACCATAGCAGGACGGTCCAACGCCCTCTCCGGGTTCTGCGCGGCGAACTGCAGTGCACCGGTGATCGCCTGCCCTCCATTCGCAGACAAGGTCGATATGATGGTGAACATCCACTCGACCCTGCAGATGCCAAGCAGGACTCCGGTGATGGCAGTACTTGACCCCGGCAATGCGGCGCTTGCGGTCATGAGGATCCTTGCCCTCTCAGAAAGGAGTCTCTAGTCCATGTGCGGCATCGTCGGCATCATTGCAGCGCGCCCGGTGGTAACCGATATCTACGACAGTCTCGTTCAGCTTCAGCACCGGGGGCAGGATGCTGCAGGGATCATCACCTGCAATGAGGGACTGCATATCAAGAAGGGGACCGGGCTGGTCCGTGATATCTTCCAGGCACGACACATGGAACGGCTTCAGGGGCATATGGGGATCGGCCATACCCGCTATCCAACCAGCGGGGGCAAGAGCGGGGATGAGGTCCAGCCCTTCTGGACCAGTGTCCCCAACGGGATAGCCTTTGCCCATAACGGCAATATCGTAAACTATCTCCAGCTCCGTGATGAGGTGATCACCAAGCGGAAGCGCTACCTCAATACCTACAGCGACTCCGAGATGCTCATGCAGCTCTTTGCCGATGTACTCCAGCGCTGTATCGGACACAATCCCACCCACCTGATCTCGGACTCCACCTTCTTTGACGGGCTGTGCATCGCCGCTTCAGAGCTCTTCTCCCTGATCAAGGGGTCGGTCTCCGCAGTCAGTGTCATCAAGGGACGGGGGCTCATAGCCTTTCGTGATCCGCACGGTATCAGGCCTCTGGTCATGGGTGAACGGACGTCCTCTGATGGGAAGAAGGAGTATATCTTCGCCTCGGAAGACACGATGTTCTACATGCTCGGCTACACCCTCATCCGGGATGTGGCACCGGGAGAACTCATCTATGTGACCGAAGCCGGGGAGCTCTTCTCGAAGATCGTGCAGCACAGGGCCTTCACCCCCTGTATCTTCGAATATGTCTACTTCGCACGTCCCGATACCATGATGAACAACATCAACATCTACCGTTCACGGCTGCGCATGGGAGAGAACCTCGGGCATCTGTGGCAGAAACGCTACGGGGAACTGCGCCCGGACGTGATCATCCCCGCCCCTTCGACAGCAAACACCATGGCTCTTTCGATGGCCCGGGTCCTGGGAGTGAACTACTCCGAAGGACTCTATAAGAACACCTTCATCGGCAGGACCTTCATCATGGCTGATCAGAAACAGCGCAGGCAGTCAGTCCGGTACAAACTCGTACCCCAGTTGCTGGAGATCAAAGGCAAAGATGTCATGATCGTAGATGACAGCATCGTGCGGGGGACCACCAGCAAGGAGATCGTCAAGATGGTGAAGGAGTTCGGGGCAAAGAAGGTCTACTTCGTCTCAGCCTGCCCGCCGGTCTGTAAGCCCTGCTACTACGGGGTCGACATCCCCACCCATGAGGAACTGATCGCATCATCCAAGACAGAAGAGGAGATCAGAGCATATCTGGAAGCAGATATCCTGCTCTATCAGCAGCTCGAAGGTCTTGTGGAAGCCGTCACCAGAAAGGGTGACCACCACATAGACACCCCCTGTACCGCATGTCTTGGAGGGACCTACATCCATGAACAGGAGGGACAGTGATGATGAGAATAGCCGTGATCGGATCGGGAGCACGGGAGCATATCCTTGCATATGCCCTCTATCATGCTCCTGAACCGACGACCCTCTTCGCGTTCGGGACCACAGCGAACCCCGGGATCATGCAGCTGTGCAGTGACTACCGCATCGGGGATATCACCGATGTTGCTGCGGTCTGCTCACAGCTGACTGCATGGGAGATCGACCTGGCGGTCATCGGACCTGAGGCACCCCTGAGCACCGGGACCGCAGATGCCCTGCGTGCTGCGGGGGTCTCCGTATTCGGCCCGGACAGGGCACTGGCCCGGATCGAGACCAGCAAGTCCTATACCAGAGAGCTGCTTGAAAAGACAGTACCGCAGGCAAGTCCCTATTACCGGGTCGTCCGCAGTATCGGCGAGGCAGAGAGGGCATTGGCACACCTCGGTGAGCTCTACGTGATCAAAGCCGATGGACTGTGCGGAGGGAAAGGGGTGAAAGTCTCGCAGGAGCACCTGCACTCCCATGAAGAGGCCCTGGAGTTCATCAGAGAACTGCTCGCCCAGAACAGTCAGTGTGTGATCGAGGAGAAACTCATCGGAGAGGAGTTCTCCCTGATGACCATCACCGACGGGTCCACCTGCATACACCTGCCGGTCGTCCAGGATCATAAGCGTGCCTATCCCGGTGATACCGGACCGAACACCGGCGGGATGGGAAGCTACTCCGATGCCGACCACTCGCTTCCCTTCCTCACCCCCGATGATATCCTCACAGCCAGAGAGCTCAATGAACAGGTGATCGAAGCACTTGAACAGGACAACGGGAGCCCCTACCGGGGCGTACTCTACGGCGGATTCATGGCAGTGTCAGAGGGGGTAAAGATCATAGAGTACAATGCCCGTTTCGGTGACCCGGAGGTCATGAACCTGATCAGTGTGATCGATGCGGATTTCCCACAGCTCTTCTTAGCAGCCGCTCAGGGGACCCTGCACGATCAGCAGATCACGCTGCGCCCCCTGGCCTCGGTCTGCAAGTATGCAGTACCGCAGGGCTACCCGGAAGCTCCTGTCAAAGGTGCTGAGATCGATATCAGCGGTATCGATGGGCCCTGCAGCATCTATCTCGGTTCTGTCGACCTCATCGACGGTGTTCTGGTGACCGGTGGATCGAGGACCGCTGCCTGCGTGGCTCTGGGGAAGACCATCGAAGAGGCGGAGAGGAGAGCAGAGACCGCGGTCAGACAGATCCGCGGGAAACTCTTTCACAGGTCGGACATCGGTACCGCGGCACTGATCGACAAGCGGACAGCCCATATGAGAGAGATCAGATCATGAGCACATCGAAGATCAGACTGGGGATCCTGGGATCGACCCGAGGGACCGATATGCAGGCTATCATCGATGCGATCGAAGCAGAGAGACTCACTGCAGAGATCGAGGTGGTCATCTCAGACAGGAAGCACGCAGGGATCCTTGATCGGGCACGGGAGCACGGCCTGCAGGCAGTATACCTGCCTGCGATCAAGGCGGGCAGAAGAGTCGAACGAACGGTCTATGATGCACAGGTGAGTACGGTACTCCGCGAGCACCAGGTGGACATGGTACTGCTCATCGGGTACATGAGGATCGTCTCACCGGAATTCTGCAGCAGCTGGGAAGGGAGGCTGGTGAACGTACATCCCTCACTGCTCCCGGATTTCGCAGGAGGTATGGACAGTGATGTCCATGCTGCGGTGATCGCTTCAGGACGGACCGAGACCGGATGCACCGTGCATCTGGTGACCGAAGAGGTAGATGGAGGTCCCATCCTGCTGCAGAAGCGCTGTGCAGTCCTTCCCGATGATGATCCGCAGTCGTTGAAACAGCGGGTCCAGCATCTTGAGGGTGAAGCGCTCATCGAGGTGATTGCACGTTTTGTCCCGTCATATTAGTATAGTACAGAGAAAGGGGAAGTAAGTTATGATGAATACAGCACCGACTACCGTAAAAAGAGCATTGCTCTCAGTCTCAGATAAGACAGGGATCGTCGAGTTCGCACAGCGGCTGCACCGCTGCGGTGTGGAACTGATCTCCACCGGAGGGACTCAGCGACTGATCAAAGAAGCCGGGATACCGGTACAGGAGGTCTCAGAGATCACCGGGTTCCCGGAGATGATGGACGGGAGGGTGAAGACCCTGCATCCACTGGTACACGGTGGGATCCTCGGTCTGCGGGATGTACATGCAGAGGCAGCAGCTGCCCATCATATCCCCTGGATCGATCTGGTGGTCTGCAACCTCTATCCCTTCGAGACCACCATCAACACACCGGGTGTCGCACTCGATCAGGCGATCGAACAGATCGACATCGGAGGGCCTACCATGATCCGGTCGGCCGCGAAGAATCTCGGATGGGTCAGTGTGGTGGTGAATCCACAGGACTATGAGATCGTAGCCCGGGGACTCGAAGAGAACGGCAGCATCACCTATGAGACCAGAGAGCGCTTGTGTGCTGCAGCCTTCAGACATACGGCACAGTACGATGCCCTGATCCAGGCATACCTCACCCGGGAGCCGTTCCCTCAGGAGATCACCCTCACCTATCGCAAGTTCAGTGACCTGCGCTACGGGGAGAATCCCCATCAGAGAGCTGCCGCCTATACGTCAGTGCTTCCCCCCGACCTGAAAGATGACATGTCGATCCTCGAGGCGGAGATCCTCGGAGGCAAGGAACTCTCCTACAATAACATCAATGATGCGACAGGGACCATACAGACCCTGAGGGAGTTCTCAGATCCCGCATGTGTGGTCGTGAAGCATGCGAATCCCTGCGGAGCAGCATCGGGAGATGATATCTTCAAGGTCACACAGGATGCCTTCAACGCCGACAGGCTCTCAGCCTTCGGAGGCCTGGTAGCCATCAACAGACCCTGTACCGTGGAGATCGCGCAGTTCTTCAGCAAGATCTTCTTCGAGATCTTCATGGCCCCCGATTACGAGCCGGAAGCACTGGCGATCCTGAAGAAGAAGAAGAATCTGAGGATCCTCCGTCTCAAGGACATCAAACCGCTCAATCAGGTGCCGATGCAGAAGTTCGTAGACGGCGGTCTGCTGGTGCAGGATCGGGACTGCTCAGTCATAGAGGCCTCTGATCTCACGGTAGTGACCAAGAGGATCCCAACCGAAGCAGAGACCGAGGATATGCTCTTTGGCTGGAAGGTCCTCAAGCATGTGAAATCGAATGGTATCCTGATCGCAAAAGATACGACCACTCTGGGGATCGGACCCGGTCAGGTCTCACGTGTGGATGCCGTACAGATCGCACTGAACAAGAGCTCATCCCCCGAAGGGGCGATCCTCGCATCAGATGCATTCTTCCCCTTCAGAGACAGTATCGACTCTCTCGCCGGCAGCGGCATCAAGGCGATCATCCAGCCCGGCGGTTCCATACGGGATGATGAGGTCATAGCAGCATGTGATGAGCACGGTATCGCGATGGTCTTCACCGGAATCCGCTGTTTCAATCACGGCTAGAGCACACCAGGCCCTGCCTTCCGGTGATGATCCATCTCAGGAAGGCAGGGCACCGGTGCCGTACTGACGCTCACCCATTCCGATGTAAGCGGTCTAACCGATGCTCAAGTATGAACCCGACATCTGACATGAGCACCAGTGTCTCTCATAGGCGATCAGTCAAGATCACCACAGACCACCATCTCACCTGAGAGATCCCAGGCACGAACTCACCGACGGACCCCCTGATCGGACTGCTCGACAGCTCACTGGATGCTGCTCTGCAAGCAGCCTCCAGACCCTCGGGGCTGCTTCTCCGGGGTCTCCTTTGAAGCACATTCACCCCTCGTTTGCACACCTCACACATTCATGGTATAATAGTATCCTTGCCTCACAGAACGTCTGTGAGATGATATATGTTGATTAACACACATGCACAACTTTGTTAGTGACACAATATAAAGACCATACTCATTGAAGGGAGAGTTATCTATGCGCTATGACTCAAAAGAACGTATTATAGATGCCCTTATCGCCGAAAACCCTGTGATAGTATCTATACTTAGTGATAAGAGCATAAATAACGAGCAGATGATCCAACAGATCAGAGATGCTGTGCTTCTTATGCTTCGGGAACACCCGAAGGCCTATGCCTACTACCGGGGAGAGGCGAAGGGTGAGAAATCATTCTTCAAGCTCTCATGGCATGATCTTGCATGCATGAGAGTCCTGGATTATCTGGAGCACGAAGGAGAGGTCTTTGCAGACCAGAACCTCCGGGGGAAGCCGGTGAGTTCACGGCCGTTCACCCTGCTGCGAAAGGCCGTGCGTGACCGGAAGTTCCCGGCATCTGAGGATTTCTACGAAGATATGCTTCATCTGTTCCGGCAGCTCAACGGTCTTGAGCAGCAGACGATGCCGACAAGACAGCAGGTCTATGACTGGATGGGAAAGAACCCCTCTGGTCTGGATGTGCAGATCATCAAGCTCAGAGAAGAGCAGAAACAACGGATCATCACGCTGCTGATACAGGAACTCAGGACAGAGAGCCGTTCTGCTGCCTATACCCTCCCCGAACACTGCAGTGACGAAGAGGCTCATGCCTTGATCTCATCCTGGTGGCAGGACGATACGTTTCAGCTGATCCACGCCGTCCGTTCGGTAGCACGGCTGCAGAAGATGCTTGATGGATCCCTCTCGCAGCAGACCCTCAAGATCATGGAAGAGGCTGCTGAGAAAGGCATCCCCATCTTCGTCACCCCCTTCTTCCTCTCCCTGCTGCTGGTCGATCCTCCCGAGGGGTACCGGCATGCAGATATCGCCATCCGCGACTACGTCCTCTACTCACAGGACCTCGTCGATGAGTTCGGAGAGATCTCAGCCTGGGAGAAGGAAGACATCGCCGTACCGGGTAAACCCAATGCCGCAGGATGGATCCTGCCCTCGAACAATATTCACCGCAGATACCCGAACGTGGCCATCTTCATCCCCTCTACCATGGGAAGAGCCTGCGGAGGGCTGTGCGCCTACTGTCAGAGGATGTATGATTTCCAGAAAGGCCGTTTCAACTTCGATCTGGAACATCTCAAACCCAGGGAACGATGGTCATCACAGCTCAAACGACTGATGAACTACTTCGAGAAAGACTCCCAGCTGCAGGACATCCTGATCACCGGAGGGGATGCGATGATGAGCTCGGTCGCATCGCTCAAAGAGATCCTTGATGCCGTCCATGACATGGCAGTACGCAAACGGGCAGCGAACAGAGCCCGTGCCAACGGTGAGAAGTATGCAGAGATCGTACGGGTCCGTCTCGGGACGAAGATACCGGTGTACCTGCCCTCGCGGATCAGCACCGAGCGGGTCGCCGTACTGAAGGAGTTCAGAAAGAAGGCACAGAAAGTCGGGATCAAGCAGTTCGTCATCCAGACACACTTCTCCTCAGCGATGGAAGTCACTCCTGAAGCAGCAGCGGCGATCGGCAGACTGATCGAAGCGGGCTGGAGCATTCACAATCAGGAAGTCTTCACCGTCGCAGCCTCCCGGCGGGGACATACGGCGAGACTTCGCCAGGTGCTCAATCAGATCGGGGTCCTGCCCTACTACACCTTCACGGTGAAAGGATACCGGGAGAATCGTGAACTCTTCGCCAACAACTCACGATCTATCCAGGAGCAGGTCGAAGAGAAATCGATCGGACGGGTGGACCCGAAGTACTACAGCAGGATCAGAAGCTTCGCCAAGGACCCGACCAGTATGTATGAACATATCGAAGAGATCCGCTCTGCAGAGGAGATACCCTTCATCGCTACCGACCGCAACACGATCAATCTGCCGGGGGTGGGCAAGAGCAACACCTACCGGACCATCGGTATCACCGAAGACGGGAGGAGGATCCTCTCCTTCGAACAGGATCACTCACGTCCGCACAGTCCCATCATACACACGATGGGAGAGGTCATCATCATCGAATCGAAGTCGGTAGCTGCCTATCTCAGGCAGATCGAAGAGATGGGAGAACACATCGAGGACTATCAGACCATCTGGGGGTATTCGGCAGGGTATATCGAATCACGCATCCCGATCTTCGAATACCCCGGCTACCCGTTCCGGATCACCGGGGAGTTCACCAACCTCTCGCTGCCCAAGGAACATACCAGACACCACAACCGGCTCACCCGCGTGGAATACGTGGACAACGATGCAGCGATCAACGACGGCTTCTACTGATCACACCTTCGGCCTGTTGATCAGGTCGTCTATGAGGAACTCCATCCGGTTGACGACATTGACCTCACTCATCCCTGAGTCCATATCGAGAAAGAGCAGATTGAGCTCCGGGTAGAGCGTCCTGACCCGCTTCTCGACCCCTTTGGCGATCACATGGTTGGCAATACAGCCGAAGGGCTGCAGACAGACGATCGTATGCACGTTCTCCTGGGCAAAAGTCACGATATCACCGGAGAGCAGCCAGGTCTCACCGAACTGATTGACCAGATCGATCACGTCAGATGCCTTTCTCGCCATATCCTTGATGGAATGGAACGGGGTGAGCTCACCCCGGAACCCCTTCATGATCCCGTTCACATGGGAGAACATCCTGTCCATGTATCCTTCTGCACGGGAGAGCAGATGGATGATAGCATGCTTGACCTCTTCGATATGGTTCGCCGCATTGTACTGCGTCGAGACCAGAGGTATCAGGAAGAAATCGATCAGAGGGGGGACCTCAGGCTGGATCCCCTTCTTGATCAGCCAGTCTGTGGTATAGAGATTCCCGAAGGGATTGAACTTCACATAGATCTCACCGACGATACCCACCTTCGGGACATCCTTGAGATCCCTCATCGGCAGGGCATTGAACTCCCGGACCGCCTGCTCGAGCAATTGATACATCTTCCGCTTAGCCCGGTGATCGATGATCCGCTTGCCCCTGTCGATATACTTCTCCACCAGTCTCATGGCAGAGCCCTGCTCCACCTCCCTGACAGCGGCATAGTAGTAGAGTTTGGCAAGTACATCACCAAAGACCAGCCCATAGAGGGCAGTGAGGGTGAAGGGCAGTTTTCTGACCGTGAAACCGGGCTGCTCATTGAGCATCCTGCTCGTCCTGTTCGTCGTTGAGACGGTGACGACCGGGATATCATCATAGCCGGCCCTCACCAGAGCACGCTTGAGCAGAGAGACATAGCTCGATGCCCTGCACTGCCCACCGGTCTGTGTCAGTCCGACAGCGACATTGTTCAAGTCATACCTGCCGCTGCGCAGCGCCTTGATCAGATCCCCGATCACGATCGTTGCAGGATAGCAGATATCATTATTGGAGTACCGCAGCCCGAGCTCTATACTCTCTCGATTCGCCATCGGCAGTACATCGATCCTGTACCCCTGATTCCTGAAGGCGGCAATGAGAAAGTCCGTATAGAACAGGGAGAACTGCGGTGCGATGACCGTACGCTTCTTATCCTTCTTCGTGAAGATCCTTGTGGTGATCCGTTCGATCTTCATCCCGATATAATCTACTTTCCTTCCCCGAATCGATTCCACCAGGGATCGCACCCGCAGGTTCACCGACCCGGGACTGGTCATCTCATCGATCTTGATCAGGGTAGGATTCTTCCCGTACTTGTTGAGGATCGACTTGATCTCATCCACGGTGATCGCATCCGGTCCGCATCCGAACGAGTTGAGCTGAATGACCTCCACATGCCTTTGATGCCCCGCCCAGTGAGCAGCATGATAGAGTCTGTTGGGAAATGACCACTGGGTGAGTACATGTATGTCACGAAGCTTCTGCTCAGGAGGCGGTGGTACCGAGTCTTCGGTTATGACGTCGAACCCCAGAGAGCAGATGATCTCAGGGATCTTCATGTTCACGAAGGGGTCGATATGATAGGGTCTGCCGAGCAGGAGCATGACACTCCTGCCTTCACGTTCAGCATCACGTACGATCGCTGCAGAACTCTCCTGCACAGCCGCACGCACCCTCATACGCTCTCTAATCGCTGCCCGGACCGCTTTCTCCACAGTCCTGCGGGGGATACCGAACTGTGCGAAATACTCGACACTGCGTGCGATGAGCAGTCTCTTCTTGTTGAAGCTGAACGATGGGTTGTCAAACGGTATACCGTAGGTCCCCAGAGGATCTATGGACGACTCTATGACCTGAGGATACCCGGTGACTACCGGGCAGTTGTACTTGTTCAGGGCATTGGAGTACTCATCATCATTGAACCGTATCTTGGGATAGAAGATCCGGTCTACCTGCTTCTCAACAAGATTGATGATGTGTCCGTTGGTGATCTTCGCAGGGAAGCAGATATTCTCAGACATCACCGAACTGTAACCCTTCTCTGCGAGATCCTGTGTCGAAGGATCTGAGAGTACCACTTCGAAACCGCAGGAGACGAAGAGGGTGTTCCAGAAGGGAAGATCCTCCCACATGTTCAGGACCCTCGGGATACCGATACGCATCAGGGGTTCCCGCCCCTCAGGCTTATTCGGACGGTTCAGGATCAGTTCCCGTTTGACAGCAGTCAGATTCACCCCGGTCCTCGATCCTTTTGCCTGATTGGTGAAGATACGCTCACACTTGTTCCCGGTATAGAACTTCGTGCGTACCCCTTCCTGCTCAAGACGGTCGGCATAGCTGAGCATCATCACCTCACAGGCATTCTCACAACCGTGACAGGTGATCAGCCGCTTGGAATAGGCAGCTGCATCTTCGAGATGCTCCCATCCGATGAACGAAGATGGTCCTGTATGCTGCTGCTGGTAGTCATCCCTTGAGAGCAGAGCTGCTCCCCACGCCCCCATCAACTCCGATCGGTCGGGTCTGACCACCTCCCGCTCAGTGATCAGCTCCATGGCACGCAGGATAGCGGGATTCCTGAAGGTCCCCCCCTGGACTACGATATGGTCACCGAGGACCCCGGGATCAGAGATCTTGAGCACCTTGTTCAGACAGTTCTTGATCACTGAATAGGCAAGTCCTGCAGAGATATCTGCAAGCTCTCCCCCCTCACGGAGCACCTGCTTCACTTTGGAGTTCATGAAGACCGTACAGCGTGAACCGAGATCATAGGGATGTTCGGAAAAACATGCCAGCCGGGAGAATTCCTGGACAGAGGTACCCATGGACTGTGCGAAGGTCTCGATGAACGAACCGGATCCGGAGGAACAGGATTCATTGAGCTCCATGTTCTCGATCACCCGATCCCGTACGAAGATCGCCTTCATATCCTGTCCGCCGATGTCCATGATGAACGAGACATCAGGCTCGAAGGACTGAGCCCCCCGGTAATGGGCGATGGTCTCGACATAGCTGTGATCGAGGGTAAAGGCGAACTTGATCAGATCCTCCCCATACCCTGTCGAAGCCGTCCGGGCTATGGTGATCTCAGCCCCGGAGGCTCTGATCGCAGAGAGGAGGGCATTCAACCCCTTGAGGACTGCCTCTACAGGATTCCCCCTGTTGGCCGAGTAATAGGTGAAGGCAAGCCTCCCATCCTCATCGATCAGCACGACCTTGGTGGTCGTGGAGCCTGAATCGATACCGAGGAATGCCGACTTGCCGTCAAGTTCTGAGAGCTCGACAGTCTTCATCGTATACCGCTCGAATCGCTTCTGCCACTGCGTGAACTCCTGTGCATCGGCAAAGAGCCGAGGCAGGGTGGCAGCTGAAGCGAGCTTGATCTTCTGTGACTCTTCGATCCTGTGCCGCAGATCTGCAGCGGTATGAGAGACACCCTGGACCAGGGCTCTCAGGGCAGCACCTGCAGCGGGGATGAACTCAGGGGTAAGCCGCTCATCGATCAGCTGCGGGTCTATGACCTGGTCTTCCTGCAGATGGACGACCTCCAGGAAGGTCCTCTTCAGCATCGGCTGGAAGGTGAACGGACCGCCTGCGAAGAGGATCTTCTCCCTGATCTCCATACCGCGAGCGAGGGCACTGACCAGCTGGAAGGAGACCGCACGATAGATCGAAGCAGCGATATCGGCAGCAGGGACATCCCTGCTGATCAGGTTCTGTATGTCCGTCTTGGCAAAGACACCGCATCGGGAGGCGATGGAATGGCAGGAGGTATGTCCGGCGGCAAGATCACTCAGTTCAGATACCGGTACATCGAGCAGTTCAGCCATCTGGTCGATGAACGCCCCCGTCCCGCCTGCACAGTTGCCGTTCATGCGCATATCGGGTTTGAGGTTCTCATCGAAGAAGATGATCTTTGCGTCTTCCCCGCCCAGATCGATCACCGTCCTCACTTCCGGCATATAGCGCTTTACCACTTCACTGGAAGCGACGACCTCCTGTACGAACGGGAGCCCTGAACGTTCAGCGACTCCCATCCCTGCGGTCCCGGTGAACAGGACTGATATGAGATCATCGTCATCGATGATCTCACCGATCCCGGAGAGCATATCAAGGAGCACTGCGAAGACTGCAGCGTTATGCCGCTGATATCTGCTGTGCAGGATGCGTCCTGCAGTATCTGTCAGGATGACCTTGGCGGTCGTAGACCCGATATCTATACCCAATAAGAACTGTTTCATCATGTGCCTCATAGTACTGCGCAAACGGCTAACTGATCAGGTAATACTATCGTATTATCAGAAACCGCTCAATACCGTCAGAACACTTCGTTCTTCCATTGAAGCATGTAGTTTTTTTATCGATAGGCCTCAAAACCAGCTTGTCTTTACCAAGTATAATGGTATAATCGCTGTATGAAATATGTTTCCAGACTGCAACAAACACCTCCGATCCTCATGATAGGATCGACTGCCAAAAAGCTCGGAAAGACCAGTCTCATCTGCTCCGCTCTTGAAGGACTCAAGACCGAGCATAGGGTCTCTGTGATCAAGATCACACCCCTTGATGTGATGGAAGCACCGTTCACCATCACCTTGAGTACCCGATGCAACCCTGAAGGCACCACTGATACCGACCGCTTCATCGCAGCCGGTGCTGCACAGGCCTACTGGATCAGAAGTTCCCACATGCAGCTCGATGAGGCTCTGGCGCTGGTACTCAGACGTATCCCGTCTGATCATCTGTGCATCATCGAATCATCGAGCGCCTATGAGCTGCTCGAGCCGAACCTGTTCATCATGCTCAGAGGGAATGAAGATGAGATCAAACGATCGGCTGAATACGCACTGTCTCACGCAGATGTGATCCTCGACCGGGGGCAGCATGCTGTCGATCAGCTGCAGATCACCTTCGACGGGACCAGCTATCAGTACAGCGGACTATAGGACTCAGTGCGAGGATCCTCAACCTTTCACCGACCCTGATAGCAGCCCCCTGATAAAGTACTTACCGAGAAAGACCATGATCGCGATGACCGGCAGGGCGGTGATGAACGCACCTGCCATCGGCAGGTTCCAGCTCACCGCCTGACCGCCTGCCAGCTGGGAAAGTCCTACGGTCACCGGGTTCGAAGACTGTTTGGTCAGCGTGATACCCCAGAGGAACTCGTTCCAGATCTGCGTGAACTGCCAGATACCCACCGTCACGAACCCCGGTATCGAGAGGGGGAGGATGATCTTCCCATAGATATAGAAATACCCTGCCCCGTCAAGACGGGCAGATTCCATGATGTCATCAGGTATCTGATCATAGAAGTTCCTGAACAGCAGCGAGACGATCGGGATACCGTAGACCACATGGGCAAGGATCAGCCCCTTGAGATCACCGTAGAGCCCCATATTCTTCAGGACCTGGAACAGCGGGATCAGGATGATCTGATACGGTATGAACATACCGAAGAGGATGAGCGTGAAGATCAGTTCGCTGCTCTTGAATGAGTTCTTCGAGAAGACATATCCATTGATCGAGCCGACAAAGGAAGAGATGATGGTCGCAGAGAAGGTGAGTACCAGACTGTTCTTCAGATTCGGACCGAGCAGCACCCAGGCCTCCGCAAAACTCTTCCAGTATACCGGAGAAGGCACAGACCATGCGGTGAGCAGATTGATGTCGGCCGGCTGTTTCAAAGCCGTGATGACAGTCATATAGATCGGGACAAGAAAGAACATCGAACACAGTGCAAGAGCGAGATAGAGCAGGTAGTGCTTGAACCTGTAGCTCAGGGAGTTATGTACCATCTAGCCCCTCCTTTCCCTGTGGGTATGTATGAGATAGGGTATGATGAACAGTGCAGCCAGCAGGAACAGGACCACTGCCATAGCCGCCCCGGAGGCGAAGTTGTTGGCCCGGAAGGTGGTCAGATACATATTGATCGATGGATGCCCGGTATTCGCATTATCGGCACCGGCCATGGCATAGATCAGATCGAACATCTTCAGTGAGATATGGGCAAGCACGATGACAGCACTCAAAGTGATGGGCTTGAGATTGGGAATAGCGATACGCATATAGTAGATGAACTCATTCGCCCCGTCCAGCTGTGCAGACTCCCTGATACTCTCAGGCAGTGCCCGCAGACCGGCAAGGTACAGTGCCATGGCATACCCTGAGTACTGCCAGATCGATGCGATGCAGATACCCAGCGTGGCCAGATTGAACCCGTGCATCTCTTCGAAAGGAAGGATCGGCGGGAGCAGCCGGTGGATCACCGAAGCATAGAGCAGCGTGATCAGCAGCATGACGATACTGAAGGTACGGCCCTTCGGGCTGCCGGTACGCAGGCTTCTGATCAGCAGGGTCAGGAAGACGAAAGCAAGGATGATACTGAGGACCTGAAAGAGATCCTGCCAGTTGAACTGGAGGATCGTAGCCCTGCTGCTGATCCACAGGAACGTCCCTGCCGTACCGCCGAAGAAGGTCGGTATGATATTCACGCCTCCGCTCGGAGCGAACAGCCAGCGCCATATCGTACCGGTCACGATGAACGACAGAGCCATGGGATAGAGGAACAGGGTGCGAAAGAACCCCTCTGCCCGCACCTTCCTGTCGAGCAGGACAGCGAAGAGAAAGCCGAAGAACAGGGTCCCTGCCATGAGCAGGATAGAATAGAAGACCGCATTGACCAGATCCTGTCGGAACCTGCCGTGTACGAACCCTGAGAAGAGCTGCCGATAGTTCTCAAGACCCGCGAAGTTCTTTTCCGGATCGAAGGCCAGACCGCCGAGACGGTGCCCCCAGTCAGAGAGGGAGACCACGATCGTATTGCCGATGAAGCCATAGATGAAGAGCCCGACGAGCAAGATGGAGGGAATCAGGATGAGCACGGAGATGAAGGTATTCTTTCGTCGATCTATCATACGGGCCGTCCTTATATGCGGGAATACTCCTGCAGGGAAACCCCTGCAGGATCGGAAGCTGAAGACCGGTACTCCGGTCTCCAGCCGCCTCAGGTCGTTCCAGTCACCTGGTCATACCGTTCTGGATAGCGATCGCCTGACAGGCATTGGCTGCCTGCTGTGCGTTCCTGCTGCTCAGGAACATCTCCATGACCGTTGAGAAGTCATTCATGAACCCTTCATTGGCCACGACACCGTGAGCCAGAGAGCCCACGATACGGTTCTGCTGAAAGTCCTGTGCTGCAGATTTCGAATAGACATTGTAGAGACTCATATCCGAGTCCTTTCGAGCTGAGATGGAACCCTTGAGCGGGTTGAATGCATCAGCACCCTCTTTCGAGCCGCATACCGTCAGCCAGGCGATTGCGGCATCCGGGTTCTCACAGCCCTTCGGCAGTCCGAAACTGTCTGCAAGGAAGATGAAGGAGCCGTCAGTCCCCGGAGAGGCTGCCCAGCCGTACCCGGACCCGGGTTCGAGCCCGAGGGTCGTCGACATATAGCCTGCAGCCCAGTCCCCCATGATGTTGAAGGCCGCCTGACCATTGACTACCATGTCGGTCGCCTGCTGCCATGAGAGGGAAGCTGCATCGTTGTTCGTATACTCGAGCACCTTGTCGAAAGTCTCCCAGACCTCTACTACCCGTGCATCGGTCCACGGGATGTCACCGGCCCAGAGGGCCTCATAGGCATCATCCCCAAGGACTCCCAGAGCAACACTCTCCCACAGGTGGTTCACCGTCCAGGTCGTAGCCAGGGAGAGCGGTACGACACCCTTTGCCTGGATCTTTGGTGCGATCACGAGGAACTCTGCCCAGGAAGAAGGAGCCTCCACACCCCAGTCTTTCAGATGCTTCGGGACATACCACAGCACATTCGAACGATGGATATTGACAGGTACCGACCAGATGCCGGCATCGGTACCCAGGAGCTTGAGCAGATCCTCGGGAAACACATCCATCCATCCCTCACGCTCGAACAGCGGGGTCAGATCGAGCATCCGTTCAGCCGTCACCCAGGTCCCGATCAGTTCCTGACCGGCATGCACCTGGAATGATTCAGGCGGATCACCGCCGAGCATCCTGGTCTTCAGGACCGCTTTCGCATTCACCCCGGACCCGCCGGTGACCGTAGCATTGATGACATTGACTCTCGGGTATTTCGCTTCAAAGACCCTGATCAGTGCCGCCAGTGCCGGACCCTCATCTCCTGCCCACCAGGAGAAGATCTCCAGATCCCCTTTCGGGATATTGTTCGTCAGTACTACCTGCTCTGCAGCCTTTGGTGCGGCAGGCCCTACCGGTTCCTGCTGTCCTTCAGCAAAGATCGGCAAGACACTCAGCAGCAGGATCAGAACCAGTACAAAAGACACATTCCTTAGCTTGTTCATATAGCCTCCTAACATTCTGTGATCGTCAGGAAGCAGGAAGGTCCTTCAGTACCTGCAAAAATGACCTTTTGCCGGACATAATCACCCATCTCCTTTCCTGACAATGGATTATATTTCCCCTCCCAACTGAAGTCAAGGGTTCTCACCCTTCTTTCTATAGTGTGTCGGGGATACCCCGACACATTTTCTGAACACGACACAGAACTGATCATAGCTATGGAATCCAGTACGTTCAGCTATCTCATAGACCTTCAGCACCGTCCCCTTGAGCAGGCTCTGAGCCCTCTGTACCCGATAGTGCTGCAGGAAGTCATAGCAGGAACTGCCGGTCTCCTCCTTGAACACTCTCGAGAGGTATCCTTTATGGATCCCTGTCTCTCCGGCGATGGTCTCAAGGTCCAGTGAGCAGTCGCTGTAATCACGCTTGATGATCTCAAGAGCCCCCCGTACCCTGATATTCGACACCTCAGGCAGTGAGAGGGCCTCCTGCCGCGTGCCGATCCGTCTGAACTTACGCTCGAACCAGAGGCACATCGCATCAGCGGTATCAAGGAGGTCAAGTTCATGGAGGGGCAGATAGGACCGTCCGAACAGCTGCTCAAGGTCAAAACCCTCTGCATCTATGAGCTGCAGCAGCACCGCAAGGACATGTGAGTTGAGGAACTTCAGATAGTTCAGCTGCAGCATACCGGGAAGGCACCGGCTGTAGAGCCTCCGTATCAGAGGGATGACCCCGTCCGGGCAGCCGGTCTTCCCCAGCCGGTGCAGCTCTCTGATATGACCGGACAGCGAATCTGCATCGATATAGGAGATGCTCTGCATATGAGACGGCAGGATCAACCGCCCATTCCCGAGAAAGGGTCGGTAACGAAGCAGGACACTGCAGGCATCATAGCCGGAAAGAAGCGATTCATCACACCGGTACAACCGCTCCCAGGCGATGGTGAGACTCAAGCCCCAGAGTTTCTGTGCGTTGGTGATGACCTGCTGCAGCCATACAGCGATCTGTTCACCGGTGGTACTCCCCTGCACACACAAGATATAGAGGGAGTCCCCGTGCTCGAGACAGGTCAGCTGTTCTCTGCAGGGCACCCCGGGTGATGGACACTCCTCTGTGACGGTGCCGTTCACAGCCCTCAGGACATCCCCGGGGGTGTACTGCTGCTCCTGATACCCATCGGTATGGATCATGCACATCAGGACCTTGCAGCCCTCGGGGATCAGCGCGGCAGCCCGTCTCTCAAGCTCCTGATCCCGTGATGCGATCATCCCATCGATCAGTCCTGCGAACCCCGGATCAGAGCGCCGACCGGCAGCCGCAGGATCAGCGGACGCTCGGGCCGTCCGCCGGCCCCGGATCGACCTGACCCGCTCGAGAGCCGCACGCAGGGTCTGCTCCTCAAGAAAGTCCTTGATCAGATAATCTTCCACCCCCAGGAGCATCGCAGCCCGGGCATAGGTAAAACTCTCATGACAGCTGAGGATGATGACATCCACAGGATAGCCTCGAGATCTTACCTCCTCGATGAGCTTGAGCCCATCCATCACCGGCATCTCGATATCGGTGATGAGGATATCCACAGCGTACCGCTGCAGAAGGCTCAACCCCTCCTTCCCGTTCTTCGCCGTCCCGATGAGCGTATAGGTAGCATCATCCCACAGGTCCATCGAGCTGATCTGTGCTACGGCAGTCAACTCATCATCGACGATCACCACATTCATCCGACATCCTCCGGCATGCTGATCATGATCTGCGTCCCCTCCCCACGGGTACTGACGATCTCGATACCGAAGCTGCTTCCGAAGAGCATCTTCAGCCGTTCATCGATATTGATCAATCCCACACGATTGAATTTCCTCCTGTCCGGGATGTGCCGCGAGGAGAGGTAGGTGCGATCCATCCCCGGCCCGTTATCGGTCACACAGATGGAGAATATCCCGCTGTCAGAGGCTGCGCTGATGATGATCTCAGTCAACCTGTCGGTCGTCTCCCCGTAGCAGATCGCATTCTCCACCACCGGCTGCAGGATCAGTTTCGGCACCTCGAACTGCAGGTACTTCTCATCGATGGCATAGGTGATGGTGAACGACTGCCCATAGCGTAGCCGCTGGATCTGAGCGAAGCTCGAGACCAGCTGCAGCTCCTCGTTCAGACAGATCATCTCCCTCGTCCCTGATATCGAGGCACGCAGCAGCGTGTTGAAGGCCTTCAGGCTCTGATAGAGTTCGTCATCCCCATGCTTCAGCGCCTGATACCCCACGGCATTGAGGGTGTTGTGGATAAAGTGTGGATTGATCTGGGCCTGAAGGAAATCCATCTCATACTGCAGAGAGAGCAGCTGTGCCTGATGCCGCTTCTCCTGCTCCTCATAGACAGCCTGCATGCTGCTGTTGATACTTCGTACCATCCTGTTGTAGACGGTGACCAGGTAGGCGAGTTCTCCCGTCGCAGCGACCTCTATCTGCTCGAGCTTCTGCTCCCGGTCATACCGGTGCATCGCATCGGTGACTTCGATGAGCGGATGGGTGATCCGTTTCGCTATGACAGCACTGAGTGCGAACGAGAGGGCCACAGCACAGGCACCGATCCCGAGGATCAGCAGCACTGCCATGATGAGCCGATGGAAGAGGGTGCTGTAGGGAACCACAGCAGCTATCGTCCAGTTGAAACCGGCCACGGGCTGGATGAACACCTGAAACTGATCCCGTGCTACCGTATACCGGTAGGTGCGCTTCCTCTGCCCTTCTGCGAGATCCAGTCCGATCTCCTCTGGAGTGAAACCGCGACCGGCGGCATGGATACAGGTCCCCTGGTGGTCGAAGACCTCTACCCCGGTGAAGTCAGTTCCCACCATCTGCTCCCATACCGTACTGAAGAGGAAGCTCTTATCAAGGACTGCAAGCAGATACCCTGTGAGGATTGCCCGCTCATCGAACAGCCGCTGATAGCAGACGATCGTCAGAGCCTCCTGCTGGGTATGTCCCGAGAGCTCGATCGGGAAGAACCCGGGAGGGGAGAGTGCGACCTGTGCATGGGAGGAGAGGAAGTCAGTGAAGGTGCGGTCCAGCAGGATCGCATCGCGATAGAGGCCTCTGCTGTTCAGAGGGTCGAAGATCTCAAGGCTGCTGCTGATCAACAGCAGCTTTGCGATCAGGGGGGTGAACTGCTGCTGCAGGTACTGCTGCTGCAGATAGCGCGGAAGATCACTCCCGGAGGAACTGCTCATCGCCTGCTGGACCACTGGATCGGTGGAGAGCTGATCTGCGATATGCACGACCTGCTCGAGCTGAGAGACGATCTTCCCGGAGAGAGACTCCAGACGCAGAGCGAGCTCCTCAGTACTGTTCTCATAGATATGGGAGAAGAAGACTGCCATGAGTGCACAACAGACAAGGGCGACGATGAGGATGATCAGCCCCATATAGCTCAAGGTCAGCCGTCGCTGGATCGGCAGGTCCTTTCTATTCATCTGAGCCCCCCGCGAACCTTCCACTGCTCTCTGGTGATCAGCTCGGTCGGGAGGTATCTCGCTGCAGGTATGATCGCCTGGTGCCGGGCGTAGTCGAAGAGGGTCTGTGCGGCACGGTAGCCCTGCTCATAGGTATCGACATGGATCATGGCCTGATACGGCGATTCGGCACCTCTATCGAACTCCAGGAATCCCGCTCCCCCGTCGATCCCGCAGGCCAGCGCAGAGGCTGCGAGGTCCACCTGTTCCAGAGCCTTCACCGCCCCGATCACACTCTGGGCAGTCGCCCCGAAGACGAACCAACGATGCACCCCGGGATACTCACTGATCAGCTGCTGCATGGCGAGCAGTCCGCTCACGGCACTCCCTCTGGCGCAATCGACCATGATACAGTCATCCCGGGTGAGTTCCGGTGTGCTCTCAAGTAGTTCGGCGGTGAACGAACGGGTCCTCCTGCGCATACCGGCCAGATCATCATAGAGGAGGACAGCGACCTTGCAGGCCCCGGGTTCCGTATCGAACCACAGAGCTTTTCGCATCTGCCCGGCAGCCCAGCCCCCTGCGAGCCTGCCGGCAAGGTCATGATCGATACCGATGTAGGGAACGAGCTGTCGGCCTGAGGAGTCTGTGATCATCTCATCAAGGGAGATGATCGGGATGTTTGAACTCAGGGCACTGCTCATGATGATCCAGCCGGAGGAAGGTTTGGGACTCATGAGTACGATCCCGTCGGTCCCCTGCCGTATCACCTGAGAGAGGTTGAGCATCATGAGATTATCATCCATCTGTGAGTTGATCACCGTAGCCTCTACCCGATGATGCCTGCAGGCATCAAGGAACCCTTGTGCAGCCTGCCGGGCCCACTGCGTGTCTGATCGGGGTACAAGCAGTACAAACTCCAGGGGTTCTCGTTCTCGTGTAGCAGGATCTTGCAGGCAGGAGGTTCCTGAGAGTACAGATAGTATGAATATGATACATAATACCCCCCACAGCACCCGGGGATGGTTATGAGTATTCATACTATGATAGTATCATGCCGCAGCAGGATTGGCACCTGCTGCGGCATCAATTAGAGCTGAATATACCAGGTATGCTGCAGCTCCAGGACGCTAGCGGCTCATGAACAGGTCGAACAGGTTCTCGATACCGCTGGTCTCAGCGCGATACATCTCTGTATACCCGCAGCCTGTACAGGAGATGGTATTGAACCGCTTACTCTGCACATCCAGGAACTTTGAGAGCCCGCCGCCTGTCGCCGCGAACTGATCGGTCTGATACCCGGTATTCCCGCACTTCGGACACACCCACTGCTTACTCATGGATCACCCCTTTACACTTGATGATTTCTCTATGGAGCAGTATAGCATGGAACCGGTGACCAGGTTTTCACTTATTGTTGCGAAAGTGCCTCTATTCCCCGCACCGGTGCATGATCATAGACTCGATCCTTGACTACCAGCGTGGTGACATCACCGGAGAACGTACGGTTGAAGATCACATCATGGCCGAGGCACAATCCGATGACCACGGCCAGATCGACCCCCTGTGCATCGAGCTGTGCTGCCTGGTTGATCGGATTGCACGAGACCCCCTCGAGGGTACTCTCATCATTGATCGCAGACTGGCTCACTCCCCCGACGGTGCACGATACACCCACGGCTCTGATCGATGCCTGTCTCAGAAGTTCACGTACGTCACCGGCCAGCTGCTCCATCCCGTAGCAGTAGGCCAGCCCCACGTTCTGGTAGTGCATACTGTGGATGAACTCGATCAGTTCCTGCATGCGGGAGAGCGTACCCGCCCTCCCACCATCGACGAGCTGGGCTGCAGCCTGCACGGTATCCTGCGCCTCTTGGAGATGATACTGCTGCAGTGTCTCCTGCAGGTCAAAGGACTCTGCTCCGCAGGAGTGTGCACTCCTGCACTTCTTCGATGCACAGGTGATACAATTCATAGCTGCGTGGCCCCTATAGTTCTTTCGAGATCGTGATCGCTGCGATCGTACCGTCTGCAACAGCAGTGGTGATCTGTCGATAGGCCTTCGTCGCGACGTCCCCTGCAGCATAGACACCTGCACAGCTGGTCTTCATCTGCGAATCGGTCTGGATGTAGCCCCACTGGTCGAGTGCCAGCGTATCACCGAAGAGTTCGATGTTCGGGATGAATCCGACGAAGACGAAGATACCGTTGGTCTTCAGCTCACGCTCGTTCCCGGTCTTCAGGTCTTCTACCACGACTCCCATATCCATCGTACCGTACTTCTTGAACGCTCTGGGCTCATGCTCGAACAGGATGCTGATCTTGGGATCATCGAATGCCTTCTTCTGTGCATCCTTGTTCGCCTGCAGCGTGTCGAACTGGTGCACGATCGTCACGGTCTTTGCGAATCTCGAGATGAACAGGGACTCCTCGATCGCGGAGTTCCCTCCTCCGATCACCACGACATCCCGATCTTCGAAGTACTTCGCATCACAGGTGGCGCAGTAGGAGATACCATTGCCGCGATACTCCTTCTCCCCGGGGACACCCAAGGGGCGGGGTCTTGAACCGGTGGCTATGATCAGGTGCTTGGCCGAGATGGTCTCGATACCGTCAACCACCACTCGCTTCTGATCAAGATCCACATCAGAGACCTCTACCGCCACACGGAAGTTCACGCCGTTGGCCTTTGCCTGTTCGCTCATGTAGTGCGAGAGCATGAATCCCGGCTGCGGGTCGATGAATCCCGGGTAGTTCGATACCTGATGGGTGGTAGCCACATACCCGCCGGGCAGTTCTGTATCTATGAGGATCACGTTCGCATGTGCCTGTGCCAGATAGAGGCCTGCGGTCAGTCCTGCCGGCCCTCCGCCGAGTACGATCACATCAGCCTCGGTAGTGACCGGAGTGATCCTGCTTCGTATCGCAGAGACTGCCGCTTCATCGAGCAGGGCATCGAGGTTCCTGCTCAGATCCGATCGCTTGATCCCGCCCGAAAGCTTATCACCCACACGCTTCCCATGGTCATAGAACAGGACCGTAGGAGACCCTGTGACATCAAGAGATGCCGCCAGTTCTCGATTCTCCTGTCTGAACACCTTCACGAAGAGGATATCATCCCCATAGATCTCACTCAATGATTCATATTTTGATGCCAATGCTTCACAGGGAGGGCATTCTGTAGAATAGAAGTCCACCACTACCCGGTCATGTCCCTGTATCGTCTGTTCATACGTCTGAGAAGTTATCTCTTTGATCTTTCCTGCCATATCTTCATGCTCCTTGGTTATCCAGGGTCTTCGGTGAGTCCTGGTGGTATTCGTTGAAATAGAGAGGTATACCCATTCCCATGAGTTCACGTACCGGCCGACAGTCAGGTGAACTGATCTTTCCGGTCCGGTTCTTCGCTACTGATCCGCAGCCGCCTCCGCAGGCAAGCTGCAGTGAGCAGCCCGCACATTCGGGGATGGTGGTCACATCACGATCCTCCCACTGTGCGATGATCTGCTCTTTCCGGGTCACCTCGGGATAGAAGGTCCCGAGCTGTTCATCACTCTTTCCCACGGTCGCGGTACAGGAGTAGATCCCCCCGGTATAGTCGAAGGCCCATTCGGTCTTGCAGGCCGGGCATGAGTCGAACAGCGGGTCAGGCAGCTCCCCCTGTTCGAAGAGGAACTTCGACAGAGAGTATGCAGGCCGGTGGAACTTCAGCAGTGCCGGGTGCTCCTGGATGATCGCATAGAGCTCCTCATACATGCTGACCCGGTCATAGAGTCGTGACTGCTCGGCCTGACATACGTGCAGCTCATAGTTCCTTCCCAGCTGGGTCTTGAACAGCGGATGGTCCGTCCAGCCTTTCTCGATGGCAAAGTCTGCAAGCTCAGCCAGGTGAGGCATGTTGTCACGGTCAAGCACCACTCTCAGGTTGATCGGTATCCCGGCCTCGAGAGCGGCATCGACCCCTCGTACGATCTGCTGGAAGCTCCCTGCTCCGCCTTTGAGCATCCGCCGGTGATCATGCACCGCTGCGACCCCATCCATGGTGACCTGCACCTCTTTGATGAAGGCTCCCTCGAACAGGGGGATATAGTGTTCCAGATGGTACCCATTGGTCACGAAGGCCAGTCCGAGAGACCGTGCCGTCGCCTGAGCGATGAGGTATTCGATATTGGCCTGTGCGTTCGCATTCGTCAGCAGCGGTTCTCCACCGAAGACGGTGATGTACTTGTCCCTGCCTGCGAACTCGCGGTCGATATAGGCAAAGAAGGCATCGATGACCTCCGGGGTGTGACCGATCGACTGATGATCGTAGCCCTCCTGATAACAGTAGGAACAGGAGAAGTTGCAGGCATAGGTCGGCACATAGAACAGCTGAACCTCATCGGTATCACGTGCATCGATGAAATCAAGGTATGCATGACGGTAGCGCCTCTTCTCCTCTTCCGGCTCGGTGAGGTACCCCTTCGCATGGAGCTCATCGGGGTCCTCATAGATCCCCTTCTTGAGGTCTTCTGCAAAAGCTTCACTGATGATATCTGCTTCTTTGGTCAGGGGGTTGATGATGAAATATTCATCTGAACCCTTGATCTTCCCTATGATATTATGTCTGGACTGTTCCATCGTGTATCATTCCTTCCTTGCCCGTACCGGCAGGCGGGCTCTCTCAGAGAGCTCACCTGCCGTAGAGACTTAGTCGTGGCAGCCGGCTACCACTTTCGAGTTCTTGGCACAGCACTGTGCCACGACCTGCTTGGTAGCAGGTTTCTTTCTGATAAGACTTTTCATGAAAAGATCCTCCTATGTACTCTTTGAGTGACAGCTGCAGACTTTCGGGTTCTTGTACCCAAGGATCGTCCAACTGACAACCTCAATTGCGCCTTTTTCATATGCATCGCTCTCTTCGAGGATGGTCACATCGGTGAACCCTGCCTGTTCGAGTTGAGCGGCATACACATCCCTGGTCACCGATCCTGCCCAGCATTCTGCGACTGCCACAGGATCATCACGGTACTCGTCCGGTACCGGCTGCAGGGAGTAGATATCACTCACGACGAATCTTCCGCCATCAAGCAGCACCCGATATACTTCATTCCAGACCTGCTGCTTATCCTTCGCATGATTGATCGTGCAGTTCGATATGAGCAGGTTCACAGAATCCCTGTCCAACGGCAGCTGCTCCAGATCGGACTTCCTGAACTCTACGTTGGTCACCTCCAGCTTCTGCGCATTCTTCTGCGCCTTCTGCAGCATGCCGTCTGATATATCGACCCCATAGACGAAGCCCTCAGGTCCCACGGTCTCTGCCAGTCGCAGCACATCATGTCCCCTGCCGCTTCCGAGATCCACACAGACCTCTCCTGCTGAAGCCTTGCTGTGATTGATAGCCCCGCCACAGGAGAGGCAGCAGCTGCTCTCGGCGAGTTCGGAGTACCGCACATTGATCGCACTCGTGATTTGTGTATCCATTGTTTCCCTCTTTAGATTATTTCAAGCAGCAGGTCCAGGCCCTGCCGTATCAGTCGTTCCTGTTCATCCGTGAGACTGTTGCGAAGACGGGCCTCACAGGCCGCCTTCTCCCGTACGATATCATCATAACAGATGACACCTTTCTCAGAGAGGGTATGCCGTACAGCCCTGCGGTCCTGCTCATCAGGGACCACAGCGACAAAGCCCCTGCCCTTCAGACGGGAGACGATCCTGCTCGCCCGGGAGATCGACAGACCATTATATTCTGCAAGCTCTTTTAAGGTGCTGTCCGGGTGTTGTGCGATCTTCATCATGAAGTTCACATCCTGAGCAGTGAATCCATAGGCTCTGCCTATCTCCTCTGCAAATCCGCACCGGCTCTTCAATTCAAGAATCGTATCGATCATGTCGGCCTCCGTATATAGTTGCTAATAGCAACCAATAAAATAATAACGATATACCCCCGTATCTGTCAAGCACAATATTCTGAGATTCTGCAGAATCAGTCAGAATCCCTGTTCGTGAGGAGCCTGAACCTGTACAGAGCTGGGAATATTATCTATATTTGTGGCTATTATATTTCAGGGAGGGACTATGATCAGTCAGATCCTGCCAGTCTTCATCATCATCGCCTTCGGATTCCTGCTGAGCGTCGTACATATCGCTGATGACTCATGGGTCCGGATCCTGAACAAGTTCGGACTGTATGCCGGGTTCCCCTTCCTGATCTTCGGGAGTCTCATATCGGTGGACAGCTCGGTACTCAGAGAGCAGATACCGACGTTCTTCACGACCATAGCACTCCTGTATGGCTTCATGCTCCTGCTGTATCTGCTGATCAAGGTAAGCAGGGTCCCGACTGATCGCGGTATCACCTACTTCCTCGGCGGATACAATGCCAATACCGGCTACCTCGGGTTCCCCCTGATCCTGGCACTCTTTCCCGCTTCCGGTGCGACGATCGGCCTGATCGTCGCTGCCTACAGTATCTGCACCTTCACCCTCGGTCTGTTCCTGCTGGAATCGCTCAGCGGTGAAGATAAGCATGTCTCCGAGATCTTCCGCTATATAGCCACCAGTCCGCTGCTGATTGCTGCTGTTGCCGGTCTTGTCGTGGTGATCACGGGACTCACACTCCCCCCTCTGGTGATCAGGACCGTCGATATGATCAAGGCTGCAGCTTCTCCGGTCGTGCTCATCGGTCTGGGTATCTTCATGCATAGAAAGATCAATGTGAGGAAACTGTTCGGACCGCTGACGGTGATCCTCGTCACCAAGATGGCTATCTTCCCGCTGGTGTTCCTCCTGATCCGCTGGATCTTCCCGCTGGATCACACCTTCGACATTGCCATCCTGGAAGCATCGATGCCGCTTGCGATCACCAACTTCGCCTTGAGCGACCGCTACCCGATGGATAAGGAACTGATGGTCAGTGCGATCATCATCTCAACGATCCTTACCCCTCTGGTCTTCCCGATCTTCGTCGCCCTCATCTAACCGGAGGTCGTCCTGCTGCGGGTCTCAAGATACTCGGTGATAAAACGCCTCACCGAGGTGAGTCCTACCTGCTGCGGTGTCAGTTCATCCAGCCGAACCAGTTCTATACTCCCCTCCTCAGGATCATTACTCCTGAGGTTCGCCCAGTCATCGACTTCACAGATATAGACCAGATCCAGCGTGTGGTAGAGTACTCCGCCGTAGAGGTACTCATTACAGAAGGTCCTGGGATAGAGTATATGGGAGGTCACACTCAGGTTCGTCTCCTCATAGACCTCTCTGATCATCGCATGCTCAGCACTCTCGCCGAGGTCCACGAACCCTCCGGGAAGGTCGAGAGACCCTCTGGCCGGGTCCCTTGCCCGTCTGATCATCAGGACCTGCTGATCATCTTTGATGATCAGGGCCATGGTACTGGCAGCGGCATTCATGAAGAACTCGAAGCCGCATACGGCGCAGTGGTACTTCCGTATGAAGGAGGTCTCCCCGGAAGTCTCAGAGGAGCGCAGCGGCATGAACCCCTGCGAACCGCATACCGGACAGTACCGGATCTCTTTCTTGGGGAAAAGCTCACCGGCCATGCCGGCTGTAGTCGTTGTAATCGTACTCATGCAACCATTATTACAGTTTTCTCTCTTTTGACAAGTAAAAATTGGGTCAACCGATCGGCCGCTCACATGCATATGACCAAAGACTCACCAACAGGTGTCATACGAAGTCTGTTCCAGGCACATTGTACTGCAGGAGGTTCTGCGATATGATGGGACCTATGATAGATCTGACCATGAGGGCACAGGCGGAATCGCTGATAGACCTGTTCGACCCCTCACTTGAGAAGGCCAAAGTGATCGCGCCGTTCGAACACTCACTTGCTGCCATCGAACATGATTATGAGGAACTCATACAGCTCAGTCAGCACCGAGAACGGTACAATGTCCTCTGGGCATTCTCCTATGCCAACAGCCGCCTGCAGCAGGAGGTCTCCAAGGTCTTCACCGATCAGGTGAAGGAGAAGATCCTCTCACACGCAGGAAGCCACCGGAACAAAGAACAGCAGCAGACGATCATGAAGAAGTTCTCTGTGATAGAGGATCATCTGACAGACATGATCCACAGGACCAGGACCTCGACACGTGCCTTCAGGTCTGCTACCGTTCTGATATCGCTTGCAGAGATCTTGATCACCTTCCTGATCGTCATCCTCGTAGCTGAGATCTCCCAGATGATCGACCGTGCCGTTTCGATCCCGCAACTGAGTATCATCTTCATCGGGGTGTTCGGACTGATGAGGATGTTCCTGGAGAAGGCCAAGGAGCGGTTCCTGTTCAACTGGCGCTGGAATATGTACCAGGATACGGTAGACAGGGCATTCAGGGGGATCATCATCATGACCTCGACTTCCTATATACTGGCATACTACATCAAACGGGGTACGTTCCTGCAGGATATAGATGATCTGCTGGAGAAGACCCTCACGGAACTCTTCAGAAAGGAGAGTCAGCAAGAGATGCGGACCCGCAGGGCCGCACACATAACCGCCAGAAGCAGGCAGCTGACCCTTGAACGCATCACGCAGCTCAAGCTGCAGATGGACAAGAAGACCATACATGCGGCACTGGGAATCCAGGAAGCCCCCCGCACGGTCGCAGCCCCTGCAAAACGGCGGATCGATCAGCTGCTCACACGATTCAGAAAACGGACCCCCTGAGAACAGAGGAGACTCCCCACCGGCGCCTGTATACCTGCAGCTGCTTCAGCCGATCACAGCTGCAGTACCTTCAGCTTTGAACGGAACATCCTCAGCTCCACAGGATAAGACAGTATCAGCAGGTGAGAGAAGATTTCACATGACATCCACTCTATATATAAGTATACTAGTCATATACATGTAGAACCAACAGGGAGGAGTCAGTACACATGTCCAATACAAAAAGTACCAGTACACGAATCATCAGACCCATGGCGATCCTGCTGCTTTCAGCAGGGCTCTTCAGTTCCTGCAGCTTCGGGGTGGGAACAGGCAGTGACCAGGACCTGAACACCCTCTTAGCTCTCAACACCGGGGTGAATGCCTTCATCAATCTGGTAGCGACCGAGGAAGATACCGAGGACGCTGCAGTGAGCAGCCGGACGATCAATGTGGGAGAAGATACCGGAGATGCCGATGACATCTATAGTATCCTCGCAGGAGGAACGAAGACCCCGGGAGCTATCTATACCGAGTATAAAGCCTCCACCGAGAACAAGGCCTACATCCCGCAGAAGCAGAGCCCGACGAGCAATCAGCTGATCAGCAACTTCTACGGGGACCCGGACAAAGAGGCCTATTTCACGATGGTCCCGGCAACCGTCGGTGGTCAGGACGCCTACCAGATAGATCTGTGGGTCTACGACCGGTCCAACCTCTATCATGAGTATGAGTTCGAGTCCTACTACGTAGGTGCCGATGATACCGGCTGGAACGTACTCAACAGCACCGACCCTGCTGAGGACTACGGCTTTCTCGCCCTCGAATCCCATTACTACGACGGGTCGGTCCTCACCAAAGAGGTCAGGGCCATCGGGTACGAGGGAGAAGTCTATGATATAGCCATCCCTGAGCTCACGCAGGAGCATATCGAAAGCTACACCTTTGATATCACCAGCGAATGGGACCAGAGCCCTACCCTCGATCATGCTG
>JAIPFY010000089.1 GCA_021736385.1 Spirochaetia bacterium
CGGGTTGTGAGGTCTTCCCGGTCTTCTGCGATACCAGGGTCCCCCGTTCGAAGACCGCTTCGGCATACTTGCCGGCGCGGTATGAGATCACATGAAAGAACGAGGAGAGGGCATTGACCGCTTTGGTCCCCACTCCGTTGAGCCCCACTGAGAACTGGAACACCTCATCATTGTACTTGGCTCCGGTATTGATCACCGAGACACAGTCGATGATCTTCCCGAGCGGTATCCCTCTTCCGAAGTCCCGCACCTTGACGGTCGAGCCTTTCACGTCGATCGTCACCTGCCGGCCGAAGCCCATGATGAACTCATCGATACTATTATCTATGACTTCCTTCAGAAGGATATAGATACCATCATCACCATTGGAACCATCTCCGAGCCGCCCGATATACATACCGGTTCGCAACCTGATATGCTCGAGCGGGCTGAGGGTCTTTATCTTACTTTCATCGTAAACTGCAACTGTTTTCATATATGCGCCCATTGTACACTGAATCGTATCTTTTATCAATTTATGCCGCTATGCAGGGGACCCCACCGGTACATATGTCTGCATAGGCATCATATACATAGTAACCATAGTGAGTCATTCCGATCTTTCACCCATCTGCTAGGTGAAGGTTATGTAATTGGTGATCATGATATCATTGAGAGACCGTTTGATCAGCCGCAGCCGCCTCAGATTATCTTCCACGAAATCAGTGAGGACGGCAAAGAGTTCCTGATCGAACCAGAGACCCGCCTGCTCACTCATCATCTCCATCGCCTGATCGACGGTGAACGGATCGCGGTAGTTCTGACTCTGTGTCAGGGAGATGAACATGTTCACCATGAACAGTATCTGAGATTCTATCAGCATCTGAGATCCTGTGAGCCCGTTGGGGAACCCTGAGCCATCACGATGCTCGAACTGTTCTCTGATGATCCTGGCCACTTCCCAGGGGAACTCTATCTGATCGAGGACATCAGCACCGCCTATGATATGACGCCGGACGCTCATGCGCTCCTGATCACTGAGTCTCTCACTCTTGAGCAGGATGTTCTTGGGAAGCATGATCTTTCCGATGTCATGCAGCAGGGCCGCCAGATAGAGACCGGTGGAGCGGTCCTTCCCCAAAGAGCAGCCTGCAGCGATCACCAGGGAGAGACGAGCGGTCAGATAGTGATCAGGCCACTCGAAATCGAAACGGTCATACAGCTTGCAGAAGGCATCGGCGAACCTCATGAAGATCTGAGAGCGTTCCATATGCATCCTGTCGATGTTTGACTGGTAGGCCAGCATCCTGGTCATATCCTGCAGGACGATCAGGTAGTTGAAACCGTTCCCTTCGGCGACCGGTTCACAGGAGATCTGTACCTGCATCACTGCCTTGGAGCGACCCTCGATGGAGATCAGCGCCCCTGAGACCGACTCCTGCCGGTTCTTGGAGAGTGCGTTGAACAGCTCATTGAATTTGACCAGATAATCCTTTACCACATAGTCACGTATATGGTCCAGCCCCTCGTCTCTGCGATCGATCAGGACATCCCAGGAGGGGTTGGTCTCAAGGATCAGACCGGTAGAGTCAACGACGGCCAGCGGCATATGGATGACATCCACAAGCTGCAGGTTCCTGCGAGTACTGTCTACGACCTGCTGGATCAGCACGGAGTTGTCGAATATTGCCGCGATGAGTGAGCTGTACATACTGAGGAAGTCAATATCGGCAGCAGCCCAGACCCGCTGTTCGTTCACCGCATCGAATCCCAGGAACCCATACAGGGTCTCACCACTCACGACCGGGAATACCAGAACGGATCTGACTCCCTGCATGGCAAGGATGGTCTTCTCCTGTTCCGCCTCGGGGGGGAACTCTTCCAGATCATTGATCACGATGTTCCGGTGGGCAAGCAACAGGCTCTGCCACCAGGGGAAGGTGGAGTTCGGGAGGTTCTGCAACTCATCGATCGCCGGCTCGACCCCCTCATTACACCACTCATGAGTATTCGACATGGTCTGGTCTTCCCAGTTGAACTGGAAGATGTATGCACGATCTGCCTGTACCGCCCTTCCCATGCGATCGAGGGTCTGCTGCACCTGAAGGGCCAGATCCATGGTGACAGAGGGATCCGGGGCTGCCAGGATCTTCGGCGGGGTGGACTTTCCCTCTTTCACCGTGTCGGATCTCTGCATCTGCTGTGCATCAACACGCAGCGTACCATAGGCGGCATCGAAATGATCGGAGAGAACGGAGTAGACCACTTCCCCGTGTTCTGTCATCTGCTCCTTCTTGCACACGACGTAGGCACCATCGATCAGGACCGACTGGATCCGATCCAGTCGATTCTCAGGATCCACCAGTTCCCTGAACTGGATGCTGGTCTTATACAGACGGGTCTGCATGATCATCTGACGACCTCTGAGTTCAGGGTTCGTCCCGAGGAACTCCTCTGCAGGGGTACTGCACCACAGCAGCATCCCCGACGCATTGAGTACCCAGATGATCCGTGATCGTTGATCGATGATCGAGGTAAGGGTCGCAGCAGTCAAGGTAATATTCATATAAGATCCCTTTGTCAGTTCCCATACTGAGGTAAGCAGGAAGAGCCCTTCAAGCCAGTTTCAAGAAAACCACCATGCTCGACCATATCCGATAGGGGTTTTTTGCAGTATAGTAACCATACGGCTAATTGATGAAAAAATCAATTATACTTCAGCCGAACAGAGGAGAAACCTATGGGCGCGATGCAGCACATGAGAGCACGATTCGTCAAAGATGACTGGAAGGTGATCAATGATCGGGACCAGAGTATTGCCATCGGACCGGGGAACGAGCAGTTCGCCCCCTATGACCTGCTGCTCGGGGCTCTTGAGAGCTGTCTGTATGCGACCTTCACCGAGGTCGCAGAGAAGATGAAAGAGACCTATGCGTTCGTCGAGTTCGATGTGACCGGGATCAAGCGGGATGAGGATGTGGCTACCCTTGAGCGCTGTTCGGTCGAGGTGACCATCAGCGGAGCTTCTCACCAGAAGAAGCTGACCAAAGCTTTCGACGTTGCCACACGCTACTGTTCGGTCTACCAGACCATCTCACAGGTGGCACAGATGAGCTGGGAGGTCACCTTCATCGACTGAATGCTCTGAACAGGGGTCAGCGGACTGTGCAGACACAGTCCGCTGGCTCAGAGTGATCTACCCGAACAGATACTGGTTGATCAGATTACGGATCTTCTCCTGCTTACCGCTTGTCGCTGCAGGTTCTCCTGCAGCCATACCGATAGCACGAAGTTCCTCCATAGACAGCTTGCCCTGTGCGAAGGCAGCCCCGTCTCCGCTGCTGAAGCTCTCATACCGGTTCTGCTTCATGGCCTTGACCTTTCCCTCGCTGATGATCCTGTCAGCGAGCTGCAGTCCGAGGGCGAAGGTATCCATACCGCCGATATGACCGATGAACAGATCTTCTGCATCAGTTGAGTTCCTTCTGAGTTTTGCATCGAAGTTGAGCCCCCCGGTCTTGAGCCCTCCGTTCGAGAGAATGACCATCATAGCCTCGAGAGCATCATAGACATTGGTTGGGAACTCATCGGTATCCCAGCCGTTCTGGTAATCCCCCTGATTCGCATCGACGCTGCCGAGCATATCGGCATCTGCGCAGACCTGCAGATCATGGGCGAAGGTGTGCCCGGCGAGTGTCGCATGATTACTCTCGATATTGCACATGAAATCCTTCTCAAGCCCCTGTTGTCTGATGAACCCGATCGCTGTGGCAGCATCATAGTCATACTGATGTTTTGTCGGTTCCATGGGTTTGGGTTCGATGAGGAAGGGGCCTGTGAACCCGATCTTCCTTCCGTAATCGCGTGCCATCCGCAGGAACTGCGCAAGATGTTCAGTCTCCTGCCTCATGTCGGTATTCCACAGATCCATATACCCTTCTCTCCCGCCCCAGAACACGTAGTTCGCTCCGCCGAGCATCATGTTCACGTCCAGAGAGGCTTTCACCTGCACGGCAGCACGTGAGACCACCGCAAAATCGGGGTTGGTCGCAGCTCCGTTCATATACCGCGGATGAGAGAAGACATTGGCGGTGTTCCACAACAGCTTCACCCCTGTGGCATCCTGTCTGCTCTTCAGCTCCCCGGCCATGCGAAAGAGATTCTGCTCATACTCTGCGGCAGAAGCCCCTTCCGGTGAGACATCTGTATCATGGAAGCAGTAGAAGTCCGCTCCGATCTTGGTGAAGAACTCGAACGCTGCATCGGCTTTCTGTACCGCGGCAGTCATGGGATCATGATGAGACCAGGGGAAGGCCATGGTAGGAGTGCCGAAGGGATCAGCACCATTGGCACAGAAGGAGTGCCAGTAGGCGATGGCGAATCTGAGATGCTCTCTCATGGTCCTGCCGGCGATCACCTTATCGGGATCATAGAACTTGAAGGCCAGAGGATTATCTGATGATGCTCCTTCGTAGGGGATCTTTCCGATCCCGGGGAAATAGGCTCTCTCTCCAATGAATACGTCTGACATACGGTCACCTCTTTGTGTGGATATTATGATGGAAGTCACTGTTCATGAGAACAGTCCTGTCAATGCCTCTACATACGAGCTGTACACAGCATAGGTACGCTGATAGGTCGATACCGCCTCCCGGGAGGGGCTGCACCCCTTTGCAGAGTCCAGCACGACATGCTCATCGGTGGTGGTGCTGATCGGCTCCTGGTCTCCTGAGAGCCCCTTCATGCACCAGAGTGCCTGCAGGGCAGCACCGAAGGCTGCAGCCTCGGTGATCTGTGGGATCACTACCGGCAGATCGAGGATATCGGCGGCGATCTGCCTCCAGAGTGGTGAATTGGCCCCTCCCCCGATGAGTCGGACCTCTTTGGGCCGGTACCCGAGTGCGATGAAGGCATCCAGACCCGTCTTCAGCCCGAAGATCGCAGATTCCATCGCTGCACGGGCGATGTTCTCCTCTTTCATGTTCGTCGCATCCATGCCGACGATGCACCCCTTGCCATGAGGGAAGTTCGGGGTACGCTCTCCGTTGAAGAAGGGCAGCATGATGACCCCTTGAGAACCGGCTGCCGCACGCTCTGCCTGTGCATCGAAGCTGCCCAGATCAGCAGAGAGAAGAGCTCGTGTGAGTTCAGAGGCTACTGTACAGTTCATGGTACACAACAGCGGTAGCCATCCTCCGGTAGATGAGCAGAAGGCGGCCAGTGCCCCGTTCGGATCGATGACCGGGGTCTCAGAGTAGCCGTAGATGGTGCCGGAGGTTCCCAGACTCATCGTCAGGACCCCGGGTGCCACGGTACCGGTACCGATAGCTCCCATCATGTTATCACCCCCGCCGCTTGAGACAGGGATGCCTGCAGGGATCCCGAACTCGGCTGCTGCACGATCTGTCACCCTCCCGGCAGGCTCCCGGGAATCGATCAGACGGGGAAGGCAGGCAAGCAGGTCCCTCTGCGGGTCCAGTGCGGTTATGAGCTCGGTATTCCAGGTCCGCTCTTCGATGGAGAGCAGCGCAGTCCCGGAGGCATCCCCGGGTTCCATGGTGTAGGCCCCGGTCAGATACCAGTTGATATAATCATGGGGGAGCAGGATCTTTGCCATGCGGTCATAGACCTCCGGATGCTGATGCTTCAGCCAGAGGATCTTCGATGCGGTATACCCGGGGAGTACGAGGTTCCCCACCCGTTCGAGCAGTGCATCCGACCCACCGAAGGCTTCGGTGAGCTCTGTGCATTCAGCGGCTGTTGAGGTATCACACCAGAGTTTTACCGGGTAGAGCACTTCCCCCTGCGCATCGACGGGGACGAACCCGTGCTGCTGTCCTGAGACCCCTACAGCCTCGATGGAAGTTCGTATCTCCTGAGGGATCTGCTCGAAGCAGCTGCCGATGGCTCTGATCCACCAGGAGGCTTCCTGCTCACGCGTACCGTCGGTACGGCTGATCAGCTCATGTGCGGCAGATGCCTGTGCGACGATCCTCTGTTGCTCATAGTCATAGATGAGCACTTTCGTACTCTGAGTCCCTGTATCGATACCTGCGACTGTCTTCACTGTTTCATCGCTCCTCTGCAAGATTATGTCTATAGTGTTATCCTAAAATGGATAGAAAACAATGGACATTATTGATAAGGCATATATATAATTGACATTATGATTATCAAGGACGCTGTATTCGTCTACCAGATGAAGGAAGAGGACGAGATCAAGTGGCACGGCCGCTACCACAGGCATGACCCTCACCGGTATGAGATCCACTATTTCCTTCAGGGCAAGGGGGTGTTCGTCAACGGCAGTACCACCTGTACCATATCCCCCGGTTCGCTCTTCCTGACTTCCCCGGAATCCCTGCACTCGATTCAGGCAAAGGATCTGGATGATCCGATCACCTACTATGCGGTACTCATCGAGGTCGGTGAAGATGAGGATGCGATCAGGGAACTGCTGGAGCAGGAGATCACCAAGTCTGTACAGTACCGAATCGGTACGAACAATCGATTCTTCTTCGAGGAGATCAGAGAGAAGGGACTGTCGACGAACAGGAACCTGCAGCTCTCTGCGACGCATCAGCTCATAGCATTCCTGTATCAGCTCAGTGAAGACGGCTCTGCCCCCTCTCTCGGCAGAGGAGACAGTGTACATCTGGAGAAGGCGATCCAGTTCATGCAGCGCAATGTCATGAACACCATCACCCTGCAGGACATTGCTGATCACCTGAAACTCAACAAATCGTATTTCATCCGGCTGTTCAAGCGGAGGATACACACCACCCCCATGAAGTATGTCACCAGATTGAAGATCGAGGCGGCAGGCGCTCTGCTGGCAGAGACGGGGCTTTCGGTCAAGGAGATCGCTGCGAAGCTCTCATTCTACAGTGAGTTCCACTTCAGCAAGACCTTCAAAGCCTATACCGGCCTGGCCCCCAGCAGTTATCGGAAGATGTACCTGCAGCAGCTGGGTATCTCACCGGATGCCTAGCAGAGACGGAGATACCCGGCAGGGATCCTGTCGGGTGCAGACACACTACTAAAAGGAGCGACCCGGGGGTACCGGATCGCTCGAATCACATGTGGAGAAAATTGATTGATGCTAGTATCAGTGATCGCAGGCGTTTGAACCTGTCACCAGAGAACTGGTCATATAGGCGTTGACCAACTCTTCCGGGGCAGCACTCTGCGCACCGGTAACAACCTGTATTCCATTCTGCTCGAACAGCTGCTGAGCACGAGACCCCATACCGCCGGCGATGATCACGTTGGCTCCCTGCTCATGCAGCCACTGGGGAAGTACCCCGGGTTCATGAGGAGGCGGGTTCAGATTCTCTGTACCGACGATCGTCTGTGTCGTATCGTCTACTTCTACCATGATGAATTCCTGGCAGTGTCCAAAATGCATACATAACTTCCCGTTCACACAGGGGATCGCATATTTCATGTCCATATCTCCATATTTGGTATTGTACTGGTAGTATCAGTTATACCCGGTTTTGAAAAGAATTCCAATAGCAGGCATATGCTAATTAACCGATTCATACCCAATGGCCTTCGATATTCGCTTCATCGGCCCTGCTGAGGCGATCATGCGCAAGATCCTCCAGCGCCTCTGTGACTGTCCCGCCTTTCTTGTAGAAGAGCGTTGCTCCGGCTTTGGTGAGGACCTTGTATGCATTGGGTCCGCATAATCCTGAGATCACTGCAGTCGCCCCGCCTTCCAATATGTTCATGGCAGTCTGGATCCCTGCCCCCTGTTCGGCTTCATAGTTCTGCGTATTGACCATGTAGTGCAGCTGTGCTGCAGCCGTATCATAGATGATGAATCCCGGGGCTCTGCCAAAACGGGGGTCCAGAATCGAATCCAGACCCCTGTCCTCTCGTACGGGTAGAGCTACTACCACTACCAGCGACCCCGGCCCATGCCTCGTCCACAGCCTCTGCCGAACCCTCGTGCAAAGCCTCGTCCGAGACCTCTTCCCAGACCTCTGCCGAAACCGACCTGAGCGCCCGGTACCGGTACCTGTCCTGCAGCTGTGTCCTCCGGGGTCTGTGTGACTCCGGCAGCTTGCTCATTATGTGCTGGAGCGCAGTTCCCCATACCCCAGCCAGTCCTTGGTCCTGCTCCCGCAGGTCCTGTTCCATTTCTTCCAGGCATATTGACTCCTCCTGTAAATCTGTATTATCCTCTGCCTTATTGGCATATGCTAATTATAATGAATACATGACTGATTGTCAAGTGTTCTGCAGATCACGATCAGAAGTGCGGGTTCAGAGAACTGTAGGCAGGTGCTGCCACTGTTCTGCGCGCAGCACATAGTGCAGATGATCGGTCCAGGTACCCTGCAGGTTCAGATAGTCCCTGGCAAGTCCCTCACATACGAACCCGAGGGATTCAGCAGTCGCACGTGAGGCACGATTCTCCGGCATGATATTAGCCTCGATCCGATGCAGGCCCAGAGGACCGAAGGCACAGGTGATCACCGCAGCAAGAGCCTCTTTCATGTATCCCTGCCGGAGTTCCCGGGTATCGAGCTGATACCCGATGAAACAGGAACGGAAGTTCCCACGAATGATCGCAGAGAGACTGATACTGCCGATCATCTGATCCAGACGTCCCTTCGGGACGATCCAGCATCGCAGACACTCACCGCTGCGTTCACGCAGGATACCATCCAAGAGCAGTTCCTTCTGCCGTTCCAGCGTATAGAAATCATCTTCGCGCTTCGGTCCGAACTCTTCGAGCAATAACCGGTTCCTCCGGTAGTAGTCACATACCGCCGGCACATCGGAGGTCAGCGCGGACCGTACGATAAGACGTTCAGTCTTGAGTTCATGAAGCGGTCTGTGTTCATAATCGGTCCTCCAGTCTGCACAGAAGAGGGTCAGCTCGATCAGATCATGCCACCTCCCGTCCAGATACCGGTGGTCCTTCTTGACCCCCTCACGGATGAAGCCGTTACGGACATAGCACGAGAGGGCTTCGATGTTATCAGAGAGGACACTCAAGGAGACCTTATGCAGGTGGTACTCATGGAAGCAGGTATGCAGCAGTCTCTGGATCGCTGCGGTTGCGATACCCGCTCCCCTCCTTGCCCGGTCACCGATGAGGATCTTCCCGATCCTCGCGTTTCGATGTCGCTGATCGATCTCGAAGAGTTCGATGATCCCGACAGGCTGATCGTCGGCAGTGATACAGTAGAGCTGCCTGCCTGCACTGCCGGAGAGATAGCGAAGAAGCTGCCCCTCGGTGAGTGGATAGGTGAAAACGGGTCCTGCCCATTTGGCAAGAGCCTTCTCCCCCGCACCTGCTGTCCACTGCAGCAGATACGGGATGTCCTCACGGTCAAACAGCCTGAGCGCTACATCCATGGCACTCAGAGTGTCCAGCTCTCGTAGCAGACGAGCTGATCGAGGTCCTTTCTCCCCCTGACTGGCTTCGCATTCGCTGCAGGGTACCCGATCGGCAGCAGTTCCACGACCTCCACCTCCTCCGGGATCCCAAGGATCTCCCGGGTCTTTTCCGGTGAGAACGATCCTATCCAGCAGCTGCCGAGCCCCTCTGCCACGGCTGCCAGAGCCATGTGCTCGATGGCGATGCCGGCATCGATCGTATACCGTGGGTGACCGCACTTCATGGTGCTCCTGTCACTTATCGAGCAGCAGACGATCACGACCGGGGCCTGTGCGACGAACTGCTGACCATAGGCCGCCTCTGCAAGCTGTGCTCTCTTGCGGGGGTCGGTGACCACCACGTAGCGACTCTCCTGCATATTCTTCGCTGAAGGGGCCAGTCGGGCTGCATCAAGGATGCGCGTGATCTTCTCCGGCTCGACCGCCGTATCACGAAACGCTCGTACACTGAATCGGGAACGGACTGCATCATAAAATTCCATCTCTCGCTACTCCTCTGGATCTGTATGCATAATTGTATCCTCTGATCTTTCGGTTGTCCAGAAGTCTGGATTCTGAATAGTGAATTATCCGAGCTGTCACCAAGTTGTGATTGAGCATGGATACAGCTTCAGCATAGTGAGATGAGTTTCTGTAACAGCTTGAAGATAATTCCATTGAACTAAACCGGGATGTGATCGCTATGGGGAAATTA
>JAIPFY010000090.1 GCA_021736385.1 Spirochaetia bacterium
AGGTCTCAATCTGTGCGAGAACTGTATCAAGGGCTTCCTTTGATAGTGATCTGAGAATCTCAGTGATTTCTTCAATACTTGGTATCTGTTTAGGTGTTAACATACGTTTAGTATATCACAGTGTAATCCAGGTTCCAAGTTAATTCACTACACTGCATAAACAGAGCCATCTATTTTGCAGGTGGAGGTTTCGGTTTCACCGGACCGATCGGGAACGGGACTCTGTCAGTCGGGCTCAATGGATACTACTGGCTGGGTGATGAATCGGAGGTCAAATTCCCCATCCCGCTGCTCAAGTTCAATCTGCTGTGGTAGCAGCAGAGAAGAATGGTGCAGATCGCTGACAGCCGGCTCAGGATCCAGGGTCTCTCAGTTCAGGTCTCTGGTGCAGGAATGCGTATCTGAGAGCTTCCAGTGTACGGTGCACAGGCGAAAACTAAAAAAACAGGCCATCTGGAACTCCGGATGGCCTATGCTTCATACGTACGTTCAGATCACAGGTCAGTTGTCTCCGTAGAGATAATCATCGTCAAAGTCGTAATCTTCGAAGAGTTCATCGTCATCGTCGTCTTCTTCGTCCAGTTCATCGTAATCATCTTCGAAATCATCTTCATCGTCTTCCAGATCATCTACAAAATCATCATCGTCCTCAAAATCGTTGAAATCATCGTCGGTATCAGAATTGGAAAAGTATTTGTAGAAATCACCCTCAGAGGTAAAATCTTTTTTTCGTTCCATTCTCATATCAGCCTCCAAAAAACATATGATAAAAGCACTATAGCTCTTCTGCGAAAACTCATATGCCAGGTGCAGCCGGACTGATCGAAACGCAGTCGGCCGTCTTCTGTGCATAGCCCCACATCGCTGTATCGGTCAGCGCCGATGCAGGCGATCACTATCATCAGGACAGGTCAGGAACTCTCATTTCGAAGCTCATGATGTGTCTGGTTACCATGCACATCATCTCATCAGGAACCAGGGATGGACGAGAAGAACAGATGTCTGTGGTATCTGAAGACCTCCTTCTCCTGCCGGGTTCAAGGCGGTCATATGACCGTTCTACCCCCTCAGGAACTAATTTCAATATAGCGCAAAACCAACGAATGTCAATACTAAAAAGTTGGAGTTCCCCAAAGAGTTTTTACCAGTATTCCCTGCCGTTGAACAAAGGTCACGGACATGTTGAAAGTCAGTTTGCTATGGTATAGTATGAGGCTATAGGATATATGCATAGAAGGTAGGTGATATGGCTAGGTTTTGTGTGATCGGTAGTCTCAATATGGATCTGACCGCTGTGTGTGATCGGTTCCCCCGTCCGGGTGAGACCGTCCTGGGTAGTTACTTCAAGACCTCTCCCGGCGGAAAAGGCGGTAACCAGGCTGTGGCCCTCGCATTCCTTGAGACCGAGGTCTACATGATCGGTTGTCTGGGTGAAGATATGTACGGTAAACGGTATCTCACCCATCTTGATAATGCCGGTGTGGAGACCAGCGGAGTGGAGATGATCGAAGATGTCAGTTCGGGTATCGCCTGTATATCGGTAGTGCCCGGTGGTGCCAATAAGATCATCGTCATACCCGGCAGCAATATGCATGTGACCCCTCCCTATATAGCACGACATGCTGAGATCCTGCAGCATGCAGATTTTGTGATGCTACAGGGGGAGATCCCCTATGAGACGATCCTCTACAGTGCGAAACTGGCCAAGTCCTACGGCTGTACCACCGTGTTCGACCCTGCCCCCGTCGGTGACTTCCCTAAGGAACTCTATGAGTATGTCGATATCATCACCCCGAACGAGGGTGAGACCGAACAGCTGACCGGTATCAGACCTGAGAACGACCTGGCGATCTTTCAGGCGGCAGCTGCATTGAAGGAACTTGGAGTGGGGATCGCACTGCTCAAGGCTGGTTCAGGCGGTGCCTATGTGTACGATGGCAGTGAGTTCTATCAGATAGAGGGAGACCGGAGTGTGAAGGCGGTCGATACCACCGCTGCCGGTGATGCGTTCGCTGCCGGACTGGTCTATACCCTCGGTCAGGGGAGACCGCTCGATCAGGCAGTGGCGTTTGCGAACATCGTAGCTGCCATGTCCATAGAACGGCTCGGTGCCCAATCTGCGATGCCTTCTCTGGATGAAGCGGTCAGTCGCAGTGAGCGACTGCTGCTGAAGAAGCGAACCATAACCATCCCGCTCTGATCATGCCTCGCTGATGATCCTGTCGATCACCAGCTGTGCGAGCATCAGCCCGAACATCCCGGTGATCGTCGGCATACTGCCGAGGACCCTTCTCTGTCGTCCTCTCTGGAGGATCTGTTCACCGGCTGTCTCCTCCTGAGGGTCCCTGTATGCAAAATCGACCTCCTCTGACGAGAAGATGACCTCTATACCACTGCCTACACCACGTCTTTTGAGTTTACGGCGGACCTGTCGGGCAAGAGGGCAGGTGTGGCTCTTCATCAGATCTGCATGGGTGATGGCGAAGGGGTCGGTCCTGAGCGCGGCACCCATCGAAGAGAAGGTGGGGATCCCGCGATTCCAGGAGGCTTCCAGCAGTGAGAGCTTGGGGCTCATCGAATCGATGGCATCGATGAGGGCATCAGTCCTGCCTGAGAGTACCCGGTCCATGGTATCATCATGAACGAACAGATCCAGGGCTTCTACGCTGCAGGAGGGGTTGATCTCTCTGATGCGTGAAGCTGCAGCGGTACATTTCTTCATACCGATGGTCGAATCCAGAGCCAGGAGCTGTCTGTTGATGTTGGTCAGTCCCACCGTATCGAAATCGATGATGCGTATATGACCTACACCGGCGCGGGCGAGTGCTTCAAGGGCGTGACCGCCAACTGCACCCAGTCCGACAATGGTGACATGTGCATCGAACAGCTTCTGCTGGTTCCTATCGCCGATGAGTCTGCTTGTTCGTAAAAATCGTTCCATTAGTGAGCACTATATCAATTAACCGGTCTGTGTCAATCGCTTGAGCCTCTGCGACGCGTTGATACCAGGAGAACAGCAGCTGCTCATAGGAATACTCCTGCCACTGCTGCGGGATATAGGTGTAAGGATAGTCTGACTCGATGAGGATGCGATCGGTCGGTAAGAATCTGAGCAGGTCGTGCATCTTATGCTCTGAACGCATCAGCGAGGGAGAGAGGGAGATATAGCCGTGGAGATCGAGCATCCTGCGGGCGGTCTGTACCGAACCGGTGAACCCATGCATGATCCATGGAACTGAGAGGGGATGATCAGCCATCACCGTCAGGAAGGATTCGGTGGCATGCACCAGATGTACGCACAGCGGGCTGTCTGTGGCGATCGCGGTACGGATCTGTCTGATCAGCAGTCTCAGCTGTTCGGATTTCGAGAAACTGGTATAGTATCGCTGGTCGATCCCGCACTCCCCGATACCGATCTGCTGTGAGACCGCCTGAGCATGCAGCGCTTTCAGATGTTCCTCCCATCCGATATCATCGATGGGACCGGAACCGCATTCGGGATGGATGCCGAGAAAGGGCATGACGTGCGGGGAGCTCAGCTTGAGGATCGATGACCACTCATCAGGCGATGCGGCATTGGTGAAGTAGTACATGTCATCGGGGAACAGGGTCTCCGGGGCATGCGTGAGGTGTATGTGAGCATCAAGCATGGGCTGAAGCTCATGTTCAGAAGAAAAAGCAACCAAGATATGACTCCTCATCTGGATGAAAAGCAACAGGGGCAGAGCTCGGCAGGTGTAGCATCAGTATAGCAGATAATGGAGAGAATTCCAGCATAAAGATATGGTCGGTGACAAGATCACAAAAGAAGCGGCAGCCGATCATCCCTGATGTTCAGCTGCCGCCTGGAGAGATGCTGCCCTGAAAGGGCTACTCAACCTGATAGCGATAGATATACGATCTGATTCGATGCTCCTCGCGATACCAGTCGGCATTGACCGAACCGGAATTCATAGCCCACCGGGCGAAATCAGGATAGGCATCGAGGATATCTGCCTGCTCGAGCGGATGATCGAACTCCGGGACATGGATAGCCCAGGGAAGGTTGGTCCGGGTCTTGTACCACCCATTGATCGCTGAGGCATCATCCCCAACGTTGAGCTTCACCTGTTCAATGAGCCCCGATGGAGCCCTGCCTGGAAGATGGATCTCATACTGCTCCTTGTTTACAGCAGCTCCACCCTGAGGGGGATACTCCCCCTTGATCATGAACACATCCCCGGGCATAGCCCCGAGATCCTCTACCGTCAGATCTGCCCCATCAGTGATATAGAGAGTCCCGGTGATGGTCGCAGGTTCATAGTGTTCCTCACTGACTACTGTGTTCACCATCTGTGCGGCAGGGTACATATCATTGAACAACTCCTCTCGAATGCTATCAGAGAGCCTGATCACGATACCGTCGCTGGTGCTGCCATGCACCCCTTCTGTGACTTCGACGATAAGAGAGGACTCTTGAGAGAGGATATCTTCTGCATCAGCATCGGTGATGATCTGATCATTATCCGTTGGAGAGAACAGATCATCTTCAGAGATGGGGAACTTCACTGAGACCCCGTTCTTCCTGGTAGCCCCGAGGGCGGTGATCGTATAGGAGTAGGTAAGGGATCGGATCGTATTATCTGCGCCGGTATGGATCGTATAGGTATAGTCCAGGACCAGGTCATTGAAGTCATAGTCGCCCATGTCCGGCCACTGATCCTCAAAAGCGACAGTCCCGCTATAGACCTGCCTTCCCGATAGACCCTTATGATCTGGGAACAGATCATTGGTATCAAAGATCCCGTCCTCATCCGTATCAGGGTCGGTCTGCTTCGGCGGGGTGAATATACCGGATTCGGTTTCTTCCCCAAGACCTATGACACTGGATGCCGGGGTGACCGTCACCATGAACAGCAGGTCATTGAAATCCTGATCGAGCGCATAATCCCTCTTGAGATCCTCGAACCCGATGATGAAGTGGGCACTCTCGGTGCCTTCACTGTCGGTGGTCTGATCATAGAAGAGGACCGTGTGGTGCTTATCATTGTCTGATTCTTCAGGATTCCAGGCCGTATAGGAGTAGAAGGAGTTGGTACCTGCGGTGTTCTGTGCAGTCCGCGCACTCCAGGCACTGGTGATCAGTGACCAGATGAGCGTGTTCCCCCCTGCTATGGTACCCAGATCGAGGGTATCACCCTTCTTGATGGACCCGCCTCCATAATTGATCGATGCATTGGGGAAGATGATGGACATGCCGTTCTCAGCCATGATCCCCGGTGAAGCATCCGGGATAGCATCTGTAGCAAAGGCGTAGTACCCCAGGGTGTTCAGGAACCCGGCCCCCTCATGGAGGAATGTCACCTGTATCCGGGCATCATCATTCAGTGCGATCTGTGCATCGTTGAGGAATCCAGGGTTGGTCTCAGGGACATTGCCGTATTCAGGCAGAGAGGCCTGGATACGTTTGAGCATGGCATTGATCTCATTCGCTTGTAACGGCGCAGAGGTGATAGCATCCGGCTTACCATTCGTGTCGAAGGGACTGACATAGAGAAACCCATTCTCTTCATAGGATCCCTCAGCCCGGAAGGCTGCTCGTGCCGTAGAGAGGGTTCTCTCATCTGACTCCGAATAGGTGAAATCAATCGTATCCGAGACGATCGGGGCTTCAAGGGTCCCCGGCAGGCCGATGTATCGTGGTGATATCACCAGGATCGTCGCGGCGCTGGGAACCGAGAGCCCGGCTGAATAGAAGCCGTCGCCTGAAAGCAGGATGGTACCCAGGGGGGTGAACTCCTCGAAGGGATCATCATGTGCATAGGAGGTATCGGTGATCTCGATCGCGGCATAAAGGTCAACGAGAATGAATGGATAGCCAGTGAATGAAAGATCGATGGCTACCGTTCGGGTCGTCTCATAGTTGAAAGTCTTATCGGTCTTCAGTTCAGAGAACTCTACCGGCAGGACCGTTCCCTGAGGACATCCTGCGGTGATGAGGATGAAGCATAGTATCATAGCCCCTGAGGTGAGTAGTCTCATGATGCATATCTCCTGTCAGATCAAGCTTGGAACCGTTCTCAGAGTCTTTCACTCATATACTAAAGGTAGCCTACCAGTGGCTATGATGCAAGTGATAAGGAAGCTGATGTGGTTGATTCCTGAGCGAAATGCACAGTGAAGCATGTATGATATGGGTATCTACTGTGTATCAGGGGGGGTGCTGATCGTATGATCACTCTTCGGTACGATCGAAGATGCCCTACAGTGATAGCGGGTCAGTTGATCTCTTCCGGGACCCTTCGATCCTCCTGTTGATGAGAGACCCTGAGTGTACAGGGTAATCCGGTACTCGGGTGCAGCGGTTCTCTCTGAGAGAAATACTCACAAATAGCTTGAGTTTATTTCGGATGAGCCCTAGAATACAGTATGCACTGCGGCGGGTAGCGGTGCTCTGTACAGATGGTGTGACCTGCCTGTGCATCAGGTCCGCTCCGAGGTCTCGTAACCGAAAGGAGTCCCTGTGATGGGACTGCAGTCCGGGAGAGACCCGGGAGAGTATACAGGAGTAGAGGAGGGGGGGGTATGCGTATCAGAGAAGCTATCGCGATCGTGCTGCTGTGCACAGTAGCACTGCAGGCGTATGCAGATCCTAGTGAGACGTCCGCTTTCAAGTCGATCAGTACCTATCTCTCGGGGCCTGATGGGTACCAGATGCTCTCCGATGCCCATCGTATAGCAGGTTATACCGCAGCGGCACTCGGTCTCTCAGCGAGCATCCTGAATCCGGCTCTTGTTGATGATGATCTCCATGGAGGACTCGGTACCGCAGCTGCTGTCACCTCAGCGATCACGATCGGTCTGGGGCTTGTAAACTACGGTGACAGGATATCCTTTGAGGGTGATGATCTGCTCTCCCAAGATATGCTGCATGCCCTGTTGAGTGTGTCCGGGAGTCTGCTCATGATCGCAGCTTCCCTGGGAGAAGATTCGGGTATCCATCCCTGGCTTGGCGGTATCGGAGCGGGACTGATGTCCACTTCCATCCTGATCCAGATCCTATGAATGATGAACAAGGAGTCCTGTGATGAAACGATGTATGCTGGTTCTGTTCGTGCTCTCAATCGCCTGCTCTCTACCTGCTGTAGATTTCACCGTGGTCTATCTTGATCGTTCAGAGGTGAACATGGAAGCGATCAAGCATGTGAAGAAGGAGATCAGTTCACAGGACCTGCCCCTGCAGATTTCCTATGCAGCCGGATTTGATGCACTGGATGATACGCAGGACCCGGTAGTGATCATGAATACCGGTATTGCTTCAGGCACTGACAGGAGAATCAGCACCTACCTTGATACTGTCCCTGATAGAGGACGATACATTCTGGTCAATCTGTACCGTATGGGTAAGCAGGTGATGTTCGAACAGATCTCTTCTGAGAACTCGGTATCGGGGGTGGATGAGATCTCAGCAGCATCCTACTATGATGAGGCAAAGGGCGGTCTGTTCAGCAAGAAGAAGGAGAGTGCAACAGATGAGATGCACCGGCAGTGGACCTCGGCACTCTTCGATCTGCTGGTGGCAAGGTGATGCGTATGGTGATCCTTCTCGTGCTCTATGGGGTGATCCCGGGCCTGCATGCCGCCTCATATCTGCAGGGTCTGCCCTTTGTCGGCGGTCTTGAGGCGGTGAACTACATCTTCTCGATCCTGACGTACTACGCAGTGTTCAACCATCTGCTGATCACCGTGAAGCTGCCCTTCTTCCAGTCGCTCTTCCCCTATGACAAACTTGTCAAACTGCATGCGCTCTCGGGGGTCCTGCTGTCGATCCTCGTCTACTACCATGCAGGGTTCAAGATCCTTTCGGGAAAGATCCTTACGCTGAATACCATACTGGTCCTCATCTTCTGGACATTCCTCTCCGGTGCTGCCATCATCTGGATCGATACCCCCTTCACACGGGCTCTCAGGAGATGGCTGCTCAAGACAGTGAGACGACTTCAGAGGATATCCTACGATCTGATGAAGCGGGTACACGGGTACCTCTTCCTGTTCTTCGGTGTGCTGCTGTTCTTTCATGTCCGTGAGTCGGATCTCCTGTACAGTGACTGGCAGTCCTTCAATGTCTATGCGACCTGGTACCCGCTGGGGGTCTTCGCTGTCGTACTCTCTGCCCGTCTGCGCAGATACTCCCTGCCGAGGTATCGGGTCACTGACATCCGACGGGTCGCTCAGACGAGTATCGTGACCATGGAGCCGGCTGGAAAGAAGACTGTTTCCTTTCAGGCAGGTCAGTTCGGGTATTTCAGGGTGATGGGAACGAGTCTTCTGGAGGAGGAACATCCGTTCTCCTTCCTCTCGATCCCGACTCAGGATCAGCTTCAGATCGGCGTCAAGGTACTCGGTGATTATACCGAGCGGTTAGCACGGATCGCACCCGGGACGATCATGAGGATCAATGGGGGGTTCGGGAACTTCATCCCGACCTATGAGAGCAAGCCTGTGGTGCTCATCGGTTCAGGGATCGGGATCGTTCCCCTGGTGAGTATCCTCCTGCAGATGAAGGAGACCCCTCCTGCCGTCCCGGTGACAGCCTTTCTCGCTGTAGATACGCGCGATGAGCTGCTCTTCGAGGATGAGCTGAGACTCCTGGTGCAGGATGATTCTCAAGTGACCCTTCATCTGTTCATCTATCAGGAGGATGGGGTGTATTATACCCCGGAGCTCTTCAGGGAACGATTGGAGGACCCTGCCCATGCCCGGTACTTTATCTGCTCCTCCCCGAAGGTCCGAGATATCGTGCTTCCAGCTCTTGCCTCGCTCGGAGTATCGTCATCGGCGATACAGTTCGAAGCATTCTCCTATTGAGCCGGTTATCGTGCACCTCCGGGCTGTGAGTCTCCAATCGGTCCATTGACCGTGACCCCGGAATGTGCTGTGTACTCATGAATCACTCCAGGTACTTTCCCATATCCTTCGGCTATGCTATTGTTCATGGTATGAAGCCCCTGATACCCCTGCTCATCATCCTGATCCTCTTTGCTGCTCCCATTTCGGCCTCTGCTGCCGATGGGTCTCTCTTCGTCCTTGCCGTGCAGTGGGAGATGCGACAGCAGTACGCCTATGATCAGGAGATCTTCTTCTCTGATGCGGTGCAGGCCATCGAGGAGGGGCTTGAAGAGAGGCCGGAAGGGGAGAGTACGCTGATCCTCTTCCCGGAGTACACCAGTGTCTTCCTCTCCCTTGACACCTTCGCACCGATCATCTCGCAGAGTACCGGATTCCTCTCAGCATGGGCACAGATTCAGCAGCAGTACGGCTATGCCTCCATCCCTGAACTGCTGAAGGCTCAGAGTGTGCACAGCTATGAGATGCTCTCACGATGGCAGGAGCTGGCGGTGACCTATGAGAGCTACATCATCCCGGGAACCCTGTTCGTCTACGATGAGCAGCTCGGTCATCTGGTGAACCGATGGGTTCTGATCTCACCTGAAGGACATATCATCAACTACCAGGATAAAGTCTACTGTACCCCGTTCGAGACCGATTACTGCGGAGTGCAGGGCGGGGTGCTCAGTGATGCATCACCGTTTGAGATCGCAGGGACCAGGATCTCTGTGACGATCTGTCGTGACACCTTCTTCGATTCCTGGGAATCACTGTTCGGGAAGGTAGACCTGTGGGTGGATCTGAAAGCCAATGGTGTCGCCTATGATGAGGAACAGCAGCAGCTGTTCACCCGGGCTGTACCTGAACGGGTGGCAGAGAGCGGCAGTCGGTACGGGCTCACCCTCTGTCTTACCGGAAGCTTCCTGGAACTGTTCTGGGAAGGGGTGAGTTCGGTGGTGAACACGGATGGGGAGACGCTGATCGCCTCCTCATCAGAGGACGGCCTTGGGCTTCTGAGCTGTAGCCCGAATATGATTATTTCCCCCATGTTAAAGCCATCTACCGAAAGCATCCCGGGGTTTTCCGTGTAATCTCTTCCAAGCTCGAATGATGTCGAGTGAAACATATTCACGTTCTTCGTTGATGCGCTTGATCA